>JAIRVC010000159.1 GCA_031254095.1 Acidobacteriota bacterium | reverse complement strand
GTCGTAAGAAGGGCGTCGAAATAGTAAGAGCCCATCATCAGCCGGTCAGAAGATGAATTTACGGAAAACATGTCCGCCAGAGGATCGTTTGAAGATGAAGTCAACTGGTTTCTAAGCTGGAAACGCGCCCTGTCGTTTATACGATATATATATGCGGCGCTGGTGCTGTGAATTATATCGTCCGCCGTATTCCGCCGCTGCGGATAAAAACTATAGTTTGCGCCGTAATCAAGATGTATCGCGGATTTTCCGCGCGCGTAATTCGTAAACACGCTCGCGGAAAGCGACGTGGCGGAAGACGACCGCTTCCCCCCGAAAACCCGATAATAACTTTCATCCGGATATTCGCTGAAATAATAGCCTTCCTGCGCGCCCAGTGAAAATCCAAAGTTGTTATGCAAACTCCATGCGGCTTGCTGTGAAAATGAACCCGGCAGCGAATTTGCTCTAAGTTCTTCAAAAACATTCGGCGAATACGTTACCGCAACAGGGGGCGGATCATAGACGGTTGCATGAATAACATCCGGTTGTAATATTTCTTCGGGATAAACAACGGAAGGATTCGGAGAAATTTCGTAAGGCGGCGCCTCAATTGGCGGCGCTTCATTTACAGGAAGCTGGGCGTAAATCCGCGCGGAAAGCGCAAGCATTCCAAGAGTTAGTAAAATTATTTTTTTCATATCAATCCCGGTAAATACATAAATGGGACCTCTAAAAACTCCAAAATCAAGGCTTGCGGCCGGGACAAAAGCGGGGTTTACATTTGAGGTAAATGAGCATTTTGGATCGGCCGCGTAACGCGGAGTTTGGGGTTTTTAGAGGTCCCCTAAAATCAGCGTTTCCTCAGGGCACCAAAATATAATCCCTGTTTTCCAATGTGATGTTTTGACTCAGGTTTTTCCCTTTAAGCACATCTTTATAATTAAATTTAAAATGAACCTCTCTGCCGTTTACATAACGCGCTATTGTTATATTTTTTGCCTTGGCCGTTTCCTTCAGCCCGCCGGCGGTCGCGAGAATTTCAAGCACGGTAGTGGGTGAGCCGCTTGAAGGAGATCCAATGGCGTATCGCCCCGTTCTGCCTACCACCTGCCCGGCGAGCGTAACCCAGTGACTGCCAACCTTAACCACAAAAACCTGAACGATTGGTTCTTTTACAAAGAGTTTCAATTTCTCCGTGATTTCCTCTTCCAACTGTTTTGTGGTTTTCCCGCTGGCGTGAATGTCGCTGAGCATAGGTACGGATATCTTGCCGTCCATTCGGACGGGGCGCTCTTTTACGGTATATTCAGGTTCACCCCGCACGTCGATGGTCAGGATATCATCTTCTTTAACCACATAACTATCGTCCGCCTCCGCCTGCGCGGATATTTCCTGCGCGGGCAGCCCGCAGGCAAATACCAAAAGAATGACACAACCGAAAAATATATTTCTCACGGCTTCCCTCCCTGTAATAATTTTACAGTCTACTCCATCCATCGGGCGGAATTCCAACCAAAATGGGCATGGCTGTTAAACAGCCGTACAATCGGCCGGTCGCTCCATTCCACGACGCTTATTGTTCCGGGATCCAGAAACAGGCGGCGCGAAGCGCCTGACGTAATTCCTAAAGCCGCTGAAAGCAACGCCTTAATCGGACCGACATGGCTCACCAGCACCACGGAAGCGCCTGAAAATTCCTCAGCCAGATTTTCCACGAGGCCAACCACGCGCCGGCGAACATCCTCGCCAGATTCTCCGCCGGGAGGCGCGATGGAGGGGTTTTCCTCCCATTGCAGAAGGAGTTCCGCGTCCCGCCCGCCGCGATTCAGCACCTCGCCGCGGGTCAGCCCTTCCCAGTCGCCAAAGGAACCCTCCCTGAGGCGATCGTCTTTTCGGAATTCCGCCCCGGAAGCCGCTTGTATGCGGGCGGCGGTATCGGCGGAGCGGCGGAGCGGACTCGAAGCAATCAGCCTGATTTTAATCCGCGATAAAGCTTCGGCCGCGCATTCAGCCTGCCGCCGTCCGGTTTCGTTCAACGGTTCGTCGCGCAAGCCGAGATACGCCATTCTTGCGTTTTCGGCCGTCTCGCCGTGGCGAACAATAAACAGCCGCAGAGACATAAAACAGTTCCATCCGAAATCAGGAACCCTTTTGAGGATTCTGCATCAATTCGATAAATTTCCGGGCGGCGGGGCTGACAGGCGCCTTTGTGCGCACAATAATCCCCAACGGCCTGTAAAAGCTCTTGTCGGTAAACCCTATCTGTTCCAAAAGTCCGTTCTGCACCTCTTTTTGAACGCTTGGCAACGGCACGATGGAAACGCCCGCGCCGATTTCAACGCTGCGCTTGATCGTTTCGATATTGTCAAACTCCATAACGGTGTTCACCTCGATATCGTATTCACGGAAAATCTGATCCAGCGCCCGCTGGCTGGCCAGACCTTTTTCAAACGCAATGTAATTTTCACCGTTTAACTGCCGTATGTCGATTTGCCGCCTTTTGGCCAGCGGATGGCTGGGCGCGCAGATAAGGATAAGCTGGTCGGCGGGAAGCGGAATAACACGGATTCCCCTGCGAGGTTCGGGATATGTTACGATGCCGAGATCAATGACGCCCTGCAGGCAATCCTCGTAAACGCGTGCGCCCTTGCTGTATTCCACATGAAGCTTGACTTTAGGATATTGCTTTAAAAAACTCTTTACCACCACCGAGATTTCGTACAGTCCCACGCTGTAAATGGTCGCCACGCGCAGGCTTCCGACCATGTCCTGGCCGATGGATTTTATTTCGAGCTGCATCTGCTCGAAACTTTCCAGAATCGTCCGCGATCGCTCATAAAACAGCCGCCCCGCCGGCGTTGGCAAAACTGTTTTACCGTCCCGGCGCAGCAACTGGGTTTTAAAGCGCGATTCAAGATTTTTAACCTGCTGGCTGACCGCTGACTGCGTGATGGAATTGCGCGCCGCGGCGCGGGAAAAGCTCCGGCTTTCCACCAGGTCGCAAAAAACTTTCAGGGTTTCGATTTGCATAAAATACTCTACGCTTCCTTATTTAACATCACGAAACATCCGAGCTTTCCTCAATAACGGACTGCTTGAGATTTACAAATCGCGCCAGCGCAAAGAGCATGTCGGAAAGCCTGTTAAGCCAGCGGATTAATTCCGGCGCGACCGCGCAAGTTCTGGACAAGGCTATGCACCGGCGCTCAACCCGACGCGCGACCGCGCGGGCCAGATGCAGATGCGCCCCCGCTGGCGAGCCTCCCGGCAGAATGAAACGATCAAGCGGAGGCAGTTTGCTTTGCAGCGCGTCAATCTGTTCTTCGAGTTTCATTATGTCTTCGCCGCGGATTATTGTGATCTGCGTGTTTACGCCTTCCGGAGTTGCAATCACAATGCCTATAAGAAGCAGCCGTTCCTGAACCGCGTGCAAAATCATGTCTGCGCCGTCCGGGAGCGGCATGGATCGCGCTACTCCAATAAGGGAGCTGAGTTCGTCAATATCTCCGCCGGTTTCAATGACAGGCGAGTCTTTAGGCACGCGGCCTCCGCCTACAAGACCTGTGGTACCCTTGTCTCCCGTTCGCGTATAGATTCTGGTCAATTTTTCCTCCGCCTCAAAAAAACGCAACAGATACTATACACGACAGATCAATTCCAGAGAATCGTTGACATGAGGGCGCGCCGTAAAAGTTTTGAAAATCGCCGCCATTGAAACGCGGGCGGTTTCTCTATAGCGGCCGTCGCGATCATTTACAACAATCGCTGATCACTAACCACTGGCCGCCGTGAGGCGGTTTAATTCGTGGTTCTGTGTTTATTGGAAATTTTCAAGCGGACGGGGATATCCGCATTCTTAGCGCGACAGCGTTTCCATGTCAGGCTGTCATGAGGCGGCCTTGCGTTTCTCTAGGCGGATTTTTCCTTGCAGGCGATACAGACGGATGTCCAGGGAACGGCGTTCAAACGCGCTAGGCTGATTTCCCCGCCGCAGGAAGCGCAGACGCCATATCCGCCGTTTTCAATCCGTTCAATCGCGGCTTCAATGGCTCGCAGCAGTTTGGCGTCCGTCTGGAGCAACTTGAGGTTTACATGAATTTCATTGTCATCGCTGGCCTGATCCACAAAATCGCCGTGCCGCGTGTCGGCCATGTTTTCCCAGTGCGGTTTTTTGCCGGTTGCATTGACAATGGCATCACGTTTTTCCTCAAGCGCGATTTTAAATTTCTTGAGTTCCCTTTTATTCATATGTCAATTCCTCGGCAAAAGATAAAGTGTAAACCAAAATCTCCGGCGTGTAAAGGCGATTAGAGCGATTGCCGCCCCTCATTAAAAGGGAACCCCGAAAGTCAGCTCCCACGCCGTTATGAGTTCGAATGGATAATAGGATAGTTTTGCTGTGCGCAGACCGGCGTCTCCAACGTCTTCCTCCCGGTTGATAAACTCAAACCCCTGAGCTTCAATGACACGGGCCGTTTCCTGATTAATAACCTGATACAGCCCTTTGTAGCTCCGCAGCGCTCTCTCGAAATGAATCGTCGCCGTTGTCGAATTGATGGCCTCGAAAATTGAAAACGCCGCGGGACGCCCTTCGACCGTGATCAGAAGACCCTGTTGTTCAAGCCGCCGGAAATTTCGCAGGGTGGTTTCAAGCGCGATAAGTTCCCGTTCGGACATTCCTTCTATTACCGGATTCTCTTCAGCCCTTATGGATTCAAGCACGGCGAAACAGCTATCCGCCATATCTTCGGCAAGCGGATGCGCCTGCCAGGAATATTGGCTTCGCGCCTGTGAAATCAAATTTCGTTTCTTGGAGTATTTTCGCCCGTGCAGCTTTGCCAGGTCTTCGGCGCGATATACATAATTGGCGTAATTCCGTTCATCGCGCACTGAAAACCGGGCGGCAAATTCAGGATGCCTTTCAAGGAAGCGTCCGTTCACGCCGAAGATTTTCAGCGGATAACCAAGCCCCTCCGCTTCACGGAAAATGCGATCCTGAAAATCTGGAGATAAAACGCCGACCGGCTGTAAAAGAATCGGCGGCGCGTCGAGGACAGGCCTGTAGGCAAAGAGCATGGTTTCAGGCGCGCGCGATCCCCGATCGTAAAAAACAAACGCCCTCCACGCCTCCAGCGTCGCGTGGGTGTAGCCGCAAAGCGGCTGAGGATGTTTTCGGAGAAAGGAAGAAACCGCTTCCTGGTTTTCCCGGCAAACGGGAAGAAAATCAAAACCGAGGTAGGAAAAACTGTTCATTTAATGCTTGCCATAGAGCATTGGCTGATAACCGGCCAGCGGCCCGTAACCAAGTTCTTCGTAAAATTTCTGAGTTCCAGGTTCCGCGACAAGTCCGATCCAGCCTATTTTCCGGGCAACGCAATATTCCGTGAGACGGCGAATAAGCTCGCGTCCTATTCCCTGCTTTCGGTAAGACGGCAGCACCACGACATCCTGAATATAAGCGTCGCTGTAACCGTCTGAAATCACGCGCGCCATGCCGACGATGCGTCCTTCCGGCAGACGCGCAACCATGAAACGGAAACTGCCGCGAATCATGGCCGGTATAACGGAGCGCGCCTCCGGATCGTCGTGCCACCAGCCTGCGGATTTGTATAACTCGACAATTTCCTCAAAGGGCGCCGCGTCTACCGCTTCAAATACCACTGTCATTCGGTTGCCGAAAATATAAACTCCGCTTTTGGATCGGCCGCAAGCCTTGATTTTGGAGTTTTTAAAAGATTCCCAGTTATGAAAACAAACTAAAAATTTTACTCAAGAATAATTTTTATGACAAGAATAAAAATCCATAAGAGATGAACCGCGACGCATTCAAAATTTTTCTCATCCCTTCTTATTTAGCCGTAAACGTAGTAAATTAGTGATCTATGTTTTAAAGGCTTGCCACGGAGCGGAGTAGCTTAAACCTGAAGGAGTTGTTTTAATGGATATCAGAGTTGAACGAACGAGCCTGCCCAAAGCAAAGCCCGACTGGGATAATCTGTCATTCGGGCGATACTACACGGACCACATGTTTGTCGCGGATTATACGGAAGGCTCCGGCTGGCATGATTTACGCGTGGTTCCATACGCTCCAATTTCGCTTGACCCGGCCGCAATGGTGCTTCATTACGCCATGGAAGTGTTCGAGGGGCTTAAAGCATACGCCGCGAAAGACGGACGCGTCCTGCTTTTTCGCCCGATGGAGAACGCCCGGCGTCTTAATTCCTCGGCCACCCGTATCTGTATGCCCGATTTCCCGGAGAACGATTTCCTTGAAGCGCTCAAAGTGTTTGTCCGGACGGAGCAGGACTGGATTCCGCGGCAAGCCGATACCTCGCTTTATCTACGTCCGGTTATGATCGCCAACGAGCCGCATATCGGCGTGCGCGTTTCAAGGCAGTTCCAGATGTTTATTATCGCGAGTCCGGTCGGCGCGTATTACCCTGAAGGGCTGAATCCCGTCAGGATTTACCTTGAAGACGAATATATCCGCGCCGTTAGAGGCGGGACGGGTTTTACGAAATGCGGCGGCAACTACGCGTCATCCCTCATAGCGCAGAAAAAAGCCGAAAAACTCGGCTTCACGCAGGTTCTCTGGCTGGACGGAGTTGAAAAGAAATACATTGAGGAAGTCGGCACGATGAACGTGATGTTTATGATCGGCGATGAAGTAATCACGCCGGAACTGGGCGGCAGCATTCTTCCCGGCGTCACGCGGTCTTCCGTGATGGAACTGCTGCGTTCATGGAACGTCAAGGTTTCAGAACGCCGCATATCCATTGACGAACTTTATTCCGCCGCGCGGTCGGGCGATCTGCGCGAGTCGTTCGGCACGGGAACGGCGGCGGTAATTTCTCCCATCGGCGCTTTCAGCATAAACGGCGAACTGCTTTGCGTAGGCGACGGCGGCATCGGCCCATTGTCACGAAAACTCTACGACACGCTTACCGGCATTCAATGGGGCAGCCTGCCCGATCCATTCGGCTGGACATGCGAAGTCCCGTTGTAAATTAATAAAAGATAAAGGAGCTAACTAATATAATGAGCGATACAGAAAAAACCGGACTGCCCCGCTGTTTTATGGATATTTCCGCCAACGACGCCCCTATCGGCCGCGTTGTGTTTGAATTGCGATCCGACGTTGCGCCGCAAACGGCTGAAAATTTCCGCGCCCTGTGTACCGGCGAAAAAGGCTTTGGATATAAAGATTCGTCTTTCCACCGGATCATTCCCGAATTCATGTGCCAGGGCGGCGACTTCACCAATCACAACGGAACCGGCGGCAAATCCATCTACGGAGAAAAATTTGCCGATGAAAACTTCACGCTGAAGCACGCCGTGCCTGGAATCCTGAGCATGGCCAATGCCGGACCGGACACCAACGGATCGCAGTTTTTCATCTGCACCATACCGACGCCGTGGCTTGACGGCCGCCATGTCGTTTTCGGTTCCGTGGTTGAAGGAATGGATGTCGTCAAAACCATGGAAAGCTACGGTACGCAATCAGGCCGGACGCAGGTGAAAATTACTATATCCGACTGCGGTGAACTGTAGAGGCAACCTCCGAAAACCCGGATTTTCCAAAACCACGAATGGACACGAAAAATATCCTCAGAGGTAATTGCAAAACCTGTCAGATTGCGCCCTTTCAGGGCTTGGATTTTATATTTATCCGAAAACACAGGGCTTCACCCTGTGCTGTTTATTACGGGCTTTCAGCCCTGAAATACGCA
>JAIRVC010000130.1 GCA_031254095.1 Acidobacteriota bacterium | reverse complement strand
CCTACAACATCCGCCTTACCGAATAACACTCGGTTAATTTAGGAAATGCCGGGCAGCCGGCATTTCCTAAATTAAGAAATCTCCTTCGTCCTTCCATGCAGCCCAGGGCAGACGCATCTAAATTTTCCGCCTGAATTGCGGCTTATCGTGCGATTGAACATTTTGAACACCTTAAAAAAATATATGTCAAAACGCTAAGGTATTCAAAGATCACACTTTTTAGATGCGTATGCCCTGCCATGCAGCCAACCGCGCCGCAAAAAATTCACCATACCTGTAATAATTATTCTCTTTATGCGTCTTTAGTTTCAGGAGGCAAATGGATATGGGCGAAATGGGAACGGCGGAAAACATCGCGGATATGCAGTCCTCCGCCGTCGCGGTTGTGGAATTTACGGAATTGTACGAAACCCATTACGCCGCCGTTTACCGCGCGGCGTTCAGGGTTACAGGTAATTCCGCGGATGCGGAGGATGCCCTTCAAACGGTTTTTCTCAGAATATTGGGATCGCTTTCACAAGGCCGCGAGATTCCCGACGCGCGCAACCCGGAGGCATGGTTCAAACGCGCGGCCTGCAACGCCGCCATAGATATTCTCAGGCGCAGAATCGCGCGCGCGGAAATTCCCATGGAAGACGCGCCGCTGAAACTGGTCAAAAAGCCTGAGGCGCTTCTGAAAGAACAACTGCGCCGCGCGATCGCGGCGCTGGAACCGGAAGACGCGGAACTTTTTTTACTGCGCCATGTAGAGGGATTTTCAAACGGAGAACTGGCGGATATTTTCCGGCAGGAAAAAAACAACATTGCCGTCCGGCTTCACCGCATACGGCAAACGCTGCAAATGGAATTCCAGTGACTAGCCGCTAGCCACTAGTCACTAGCCACTAGTCACTAGCCACTAAAAGGAGGCAACGATGTCTGAAGACAGATTGGAAAAGGCTCTGGAAGCCCTGCGAAACGAATCCGTTCCCGACGCGGAATTGTCGGGCGCGCGCGGCCGCGTATTGCAAAAGCTGATGCCGCCGGGGGGAAAAGAAACGCTTTGCGCACAATTTCAGGTTCAGTTTGGCGATTATCTTGAATCACGGCTTTCGGGCAGCCGCCGGATGCTTCTTGAAGACCATCTGGGACGCTGTTCCCATTGCCGGGGAAAACTGGCGGAATTGAAAGGCGAACAAACCGTCGTCGAAATGCCGCTGCGGCGCGCGGCGCGCGCAAGGCGCTGGGTTTCGTGGGCCGCGGCGGCCGCCGTGCTGTGCGGAGCGCTTTATCTGGGACGCGGCGTTATCGACACCGCGCTTGCCCGCGGGCCGCGCGCCACGGTGGCGTCGGTCGAGGGCAATCTATATCTTGTTTCCGAAGGAGCGCTGTCGCCCGGCGCCGTCATCGGCGAAAATCAGACTGTGCGGACGGGGCCGGATTCAAGAGCCGTGCTTCGCCTTAGGGACGGTTCGCTGGTGGAACTCAATGAGCGCACGGAGTTGAGGGTACACGCGGCATTGAGCGAAAAATCCATACGGCTTCACAGCGGAGACGTCATTGTCCGGGCGGCAAAACAGGGACGCTTTGGAGGATTGCGCGTTGAAACCCGCGACTCCGTGGCATCGGTTAAAGGAACGGTTTTCGCGGTCTCTTCCGGTCTTGCCGGTTCGCGCGTCGCGGTCATCGAAGGCTCGGTGGCGGTTGCCAGAGGCGGCGCGGAATCGCTCCTGAGACCGGGACAGCAGGCGGCGTCCAATCCGGCGCTTATCGGTTCAATCAACGAAACTATCGCCTGGAGCGGCAACGCGGACGAATATTTTTCTATACTCGCGTCGCTTTATAAAATCGAACAGGGACTCGCCGCTTTTCCGGCGGAGCCTATGCGGACGCAGTCCGCGCTTTTTGACCTCATTCCGCCCGATACGATTGTCTATGGCGCGATTCCCAACATCAGCGGGACGCTCGCCCATGCCGCCGATCTGATTAAGCAGCAATCCGCCGAAAATCCATCCTTTGGCGCGTGGTGGAATTCGGCGAGCGGGCAATCACTGAACCAGCTTCTTGGCCGGGTTTACGTGGCGGCGCATCTTTTGGGCGATGAAGTGGTTTTCGGACTTTCCGGGAATGCTCCGGAGAAAATTCCTTTTATCATAGCCGAAATACAGCCCGGCAAACGGGATGAACTGGCTTTCGCGCTGGATGTCGCGGCCGGCGACATGCTCAATGAGCTGTCGATTCATTTGACCGATTCACGGATAATGGCGTCGAGTTCAGCAAAAAAGCTGGCGTGGCTAAACGCCAATATGGGACGCGGAGAACAAACGCCGTTTACCGATGAAATCCGCGCGCGCTACGAACGGGGAACGGGCTGGCTGCTGGCAATTGATGTGGAAGCCTTACGCGAAACAAATCCAGCCGTCAGCGAGGATGATTTTGAGATAGTCAACGGCTTGAAACACCTGTTCCTTGAACAGCGTTCGCCGCAGGGCGTGGAAGAAAACGGTCTGACACTTACCTTCAACGGCCCGCGCAGAGGGTTTGCGTCCTTTCTGGCAAGCTCCGGTTCCGTCGGCGCGGCTGAATATCTTTCCAGCGACGTTATTGCGGCGGGTTTTGTCTCCATGCGTGAACCACGGCAGATGTTCGACGAAATGACGGCGATATTCGCCAAAACCAATTCTTCATTTGCGGAAAACGCCTCGGACGAGGATTCTGCCGCAGGTATTGAACTGGCGGCTGATTTCGCTTCGATATTCGGAACGGAAGCCGCGTTTGGAATCGAGGGGATTTCCGTTTCAGGCCCAGTGTGGGTATTTGCCGCGCCGGTCAACGATTCAGCGGCGCTGGACGAAGCCGTTTATCGCCTTGTGGACGGCGTTAACGCCGGGGCCGCGCAAAACGGACGCGGCGGACATTTGATTTTTGAAGCGGCGGTCAGCGACGGACGCGCGTGGCGTTCGCTGAAATCATCGGAACAACCCTTTTCCATAACATGGACTTACGATCGCGGTTATATTGTGGCGGCATCGGATCGCGGCGCCGCGCTGCGCGCTCTTTCGGCGAAAAACGGCGGCGGCGCGCTTGTCTGGTCATCGGAATTTCAGCGGCAAATGGCCGCTTCGGCCGGAATAAACCCGTCGGCTTTCATATGGGTCAACACTCGCGGAGCGCTTTCGGGTCTGGCCGGACTGCTTACCCGGAATCAGGCGTTTGGACAGTTGCTGGCGCAAAAAGATCCGGTGCTGGCGGTTTTCACCGCGACGCCGGAGCGGATTCACGCCGCCAGCCGCGCCAGAATTGCCGGGCTCGCCATGGACATCATGCTGATGCAGGGCGCCGGAAAAGATTTTTGATTATTACCGATGCGGACAGCCGCCTTACGGCGGCCAGTGGTCAGTGGCTAGTGGTCAGTGGTCAGTGGTCAGTGGTCAGAAAAATCCGCCGGGAACCATATTTAAGGTAACTTCAAAATGAAGTTAACGACAGCCGGATTGAAGGAATTCAATTCGGCTGTCTGTAACTCTCCGGAATTTTCGGTCAGCAGCATTGCCGCTTGATCAGGTATGTTAAAAATGTCGACATATGATGCAAATATCGTAATACTAAGATAGATACATCCAACGTTTGGCGGAGGGTTGGAAAATGGCGGATATGATAGAAACTTCGGTAGTGTCTTCAAAAGGGCAAGTGACTATTCCCTCTTTCATGCGGACGAAGCACAACATTAAGGCCGGAGACAAGATAATTTGGGAGGAGTTTGAAAATAGGATTGCGTTAAGAAAGCCCCTGGACTTCTTCTCGCAAGGCGGCAGCTTGCATTTGGGAACTATTCCAGATAACGAAGAAGACCTGCTGACTCCTGAAATGGGGAATCATATGATGGAGCGAAGCTATACCCGCTTAAGGACAAGAAGAATCCATAATGTCGGCGACGGTTGTTGAACTGGAAGATTTGAAAGTCAGCCTCGGACGGCGGGAGATACTGCGCGGGATTTCCTGCCGCCTAGGCGTCTCCGGAACAGGCAGGGCTATCGGTCTTCTGGGGCCGAACGGCGCGGGTAAATCCACCCTTATCCGCACCCTGCTAGGATTTCATAAACCGGCGGCAGGCAAGGCGCGCGTTCTTGGATTTGACTGCCACGATCAAATGCGGGAAGTGCGCGCCCGCGTCGGCTATATGCCGGAAAACGACGCTTTCATAGGCAATCTCACAGCCGTTTCATCCCT
>JAIRVC010000120.1 GCA_031254095.1 Acidobacteriota bacterium | reverse complement strand
GTTTGTCGGCATGATGCCAAAGGCTGTCGGCATGAGGAACTGCCGCGCAGCGAAAAGAAAACGCCGCGCGTTTTCGACAACAGGTATTAGACGATATTGACGGAAACAATCAGAAGAATAAACGGCATCGCGGAAAAATCCATGAGCGGGCTGCCGCTTACACGCGCGGACGCCGGGTTTGTCATAGGGCTTTCCGGCGAATATCTAGCCGGCCTGATCGCCGCGGTATTTAAAGTCCGCAAAAAATACAAGGGAATGACGGTTGGCGTTCAGATCCTTACGAACGCGCGGAGCGGAAACTGCACGCAGAATTGCGCGTACTGCGCCCAGTCGGCGGAAAGCGGGGCGGGTATTGATAAATACCGCATGACCGCTTATGAAAAGCTCTCCGTCAACGCGAAAATTGCCGGGGAAAAACGCCTCGCGCGGCATTGCGTCGGATTTTCCGGCCTGCGTTTCACGGACTCCGAAATCGAAGAATTTGCCGCCTTTGTAAAATCGCTGAAAAGCGAATCCGGACTTCCTGTCTGCTGTTCCATAGGTTTTTTGACCGAGGCGCAGGCGCGTCTTCTGAAGGCGTCGGGCGTTGACCGCATAAACCACAACCTCAATACAAGCCGCCGTTTCTACCCGTCAATCTGCACGACGCATACCTACGATGAGCGCTTCGCGAATATCCTTATGCTGCAAAAACTGGGTTTTGAAATCTGCTGCGGCGGAATAATCGGCATGGGAGAAACCATGGACGATGTTATTGATCTGATGTTCGATCTGCGTGAAGTCAATCCGCAGGCCGTGCCGGTTAATTTCCTAATTCCACTTGAGGGTACGCCTTTTTTTGGCGCGGATGTTTCGCATCTCACGCCGGAATATTGCCTGCGGGCGCTTTGTCTCGCGCGGCTGATGATTCCACAGGCGGACATCCGCTGCGCGGCAGGCCGCGAGATTTATCTAAAAGGACGGGAAAAAGAGATGTTCCACGTTGTGGATTCAATTTTCGCGGCGGGCTATCTTACCGCCGCCGGACAGTCCATTGACGGCACAATCGAAATGGTAAAACAAGCCGGCTTTGAATACGTAATTGAATAAGTCAGAAAAATTAGACGTGAAAACCTGAATGGAGAACATTAATGAAGCTGTGGCACGCGCTTATTATAATTATTCCGCTAATGTATTTTGCCGCCGTCGGCGCGGCGTCCGCCCAGGAGCGGATGCCGGAGCAGATACGCACCGTCGATATTCCCAGGGTATCCCGGCCGCCTGAATTCGAGGATTTTATTAACGGCACGCCAAGGGAGGCGGAACTTGTAATTACCGATTTTCGTCAGATTGATCCCGGCGACGGCGATCCGATCAGTCAGCCAACCACCGCGTATCTTTCCTACGACGATAAAAATCTCTACGCGGCTTTTATCGCCAAAGACGATCCGTCGAAAATCCGGGCGACGATGGGCCGCCGCGACGCGCTTAACAGCGAAGACCGGGTCGGCATCTCTCTCGACACGTTTTATGACGGTCAGCGCAATTACTGGTTCGAATCGAATCCTTACGGAGTGCAGATGGACGGCGCAAACAGTAATGGCGCGGTAGATACGAATTTCGACACCCTCTGGTATTCCGAAGGCCGTATAGTCGAGGACGGTTACGTCGTGCTTATTACGATTCCTTTCAAGAGCCTGCGTTTTCCAAATAAACCGGTTCAGACATGGGGATTGATGGTGAGCCGGAACATACAACGCAGTAACGAATGGGCGAACTGGCCGCATGTCAGCTGGCGGCTGCGGCCGAGCTGGGCGGGACAATTCGGCGCCATGACGGGAATCCGGGATATTTCTCCCGCGCGCAACATGCAGTTGATCCCATACGCCGGATTTTCCAACTTGCGCTACCTGATGAGCCCGTTTGAGTCCGGGCTGCAATACAAAACCGAAAACGACTTTCGGGCGGGTCTCGACGCTAAAATGGTGCTGCGCGATTCTCTGACGCTCGACATGACGCTGAATCCCGATTTCAGTCAGGTGGAATCCGATTCGCCGCAGGTGACAATCAATCAGCGGTTCGAAGTCTTTTTCCCGGAAAAACGGCCGTTTTTTATAGAAAACGCCGATTATTTTCAGACGCCTGAAGATTTGTTCTTTTCCCGCCGCATGGCCGATCCGCAGTTCGGAGCGCGCCTGACCGGTAAAATTGGCCGGTGGGCCATCGGCGCGCTGGCGGGGGATGATCGCGCGCAAGGAGAGGTCGCGCCGGAAGACGCCGACTATTACGGCGACCGCGCCGCCATTGGCGTCTTCCGGCTTTACCGCGAAATCGGGAGAGATTCTGGCATCGGGGCGCTGGTCACAAGCCGGGATTTTGCAGGAAGCTCAAACCGCGTCTTTTCTATGGATACGCGCCTGCAATTGAGCCGGAATCTCCTGCTGACCGGGCAGTTAATGGGAAGCCGGAGCCGGCTGCTTGACGGCGGCAGCCGGAATGGAACCGCCGGATATTTACACCTCGGCAAGTCGGGACGCCACTTTACCGCCGGCGCGTATTACCGCGACCGGAGTCCTGAATTTGAAACCGATCTTGGCTTTATCACGCGCGTGGATATACGCGAAACCGGAGGAAATGCCCGCTATTCCTGGCGTCCCGCAAAAGGAAGCATTGTAAGTTTTGGACCGTCTTTTTCCGGAAGCGTCATATACGACCATGGCGGAACTTTAACTGACTGGACGGCAAGCCCTTCGTTCAGGATGGAACTGCCCAGACAAACCACACTGTCTTTTACCCGAAACGAAAACTTTGAACGCTTCGCCGGCATAGATTTCCGCAGGAACAGCAATACTGTTTCAATTTACTCGTAATGGCGGAAATGGCTGCATCTTTCATCTCGCGTGGAACACGGAAGCCGCATCAATTATTATCCGGCGGGCGATGAGCGGCCTTTTCTCGCCGACTCGCTGAATACGAATTTTTCGCTGAAGTTTTTGCCTGCGCCGCAGCTCCAGATCGACGAAACCTATATTTTTACGAGGCTTGCCGCCGACGGGCGCGGGACGGTTTTTAACAACCATATCTGGCGCACCAAGGTTAACTACCAGTTTACACGGGAAATGTCTTTGCGCGTGATTGCCGATTACAACGCCGTGCTTCCAAACGCCGCTCTGGTGAACCTTGAACGCCGCAAACGGCTGGGGCTGGATGTCCTTTTTACTTATATGCTTCACCCCGGCACAGCTTTTCATCTCGGTTATACGGACAATTACGAAAATCTGCGCTATGACCCGGCTGTCTCGCCGCAGGTTCAGCGCGGCTCTTTTCCAGATACTTCAACCGGCCGCATGATTTTTGCGAAGTTCAGCTATTTACTAAGAATATGAGGCGATTGCAAAACCTCAGCATATATCAATGATATGTGGAGGTTACGAGCATCGCGCCGCCGTAAACAATTTGGCAATTCGCCCGCTCAGGCAATTAATAAGCGTTTCCACAGAGGAGAACCGGAACAAAAATGCAGCTTATCCGTCCTATTCGTACAGCATTGATAATGGAACAAGCGAGCGTTTTCATTAAATCGCTTGCAATGGGCGCGGTCAATGCAATACCGGGCGTTTCGGGCGGAACAATTGCAATGATTACAGGCATTTTTGAGCGGATAATCAACTCGCTGAAATCATTCGACGCGACGGCTTTGCGATTTCTGATTAAAGGAAAATTTCGCGAATTTGCGCTGCGCACCGATTTGTTTTTTCTCTCTAATGTGGTGCTGGGCAATCTGGCGGCGATTATTTCGCTGGCAAAACTGTTCGAGTTTCTTTTTACCGAATATCCGGTTTACATTTGGGCTTATTTCTTCGGTTTGGTGTTTGCCTCGGTTTTCTTTTTTGGAAAAACGGTCGCAAAATGGGGCGCGGGAAATATCTTTGCGTTCACAATCGGCACAGCCGCGGCATTTTACATTTCCATTGCCGCGCCGGGCGTTGAAAACGACAACTTTTTCTATCTGATGCTGTGCGGCGCTATTACCATTTGCTGTAAAATCCTGCCCGGAACGAGCGGCGCTTTTGTTTTGCTGCTTCTGGGCAACTACTATCTTGTTATGATTGACGCCGTAAACTATTGGCGATGGGAGGTTTTGACGCCTTTTATTCTCGGCGCGGCCGTCGGCGTCGTTCCTTTTTCTCACGCTTTGTCGTGGCTTTTGAAGCGCTATCACAATACGACTATCGCGCTGCTTACCGGTTTTATTCTCGGCTCGCTGCCAACATTATATCCATGGAAAAAATCCATCACGGAAACATTTGGCGCGAAAGAAATGATAACGGGTTTTGAGTGGCGTCTCCCGCAAATAAACGCCGAATTATTTATAGCCGCGACTTTATGTTTTTCAGGTATTTTTACAATTTATTTAATTGAGCGAATAGCCGCCGGAATGACAAAATCAAAAAATTGATCTCCTTAATGTTGTTGTAATAATCATTTAATTAT
>JAIRVC010000115.1 GCA_031254095.1 Acidobacteriota bacterium | reverse complement strand
TTTATAAAAAACTTCGCCACCGCGACGGCCTGGGTCTCGGCGATGTAAAAATGATGATGATGGTGGGCGCGTTTCTTGGCTATCGCCTCGCCCTCCTGACGATTTTCGCGGGCGCGATGTTCGGTTCCGTTGTGGGCCTGTCAATGCAATTCATGGGGAAAGCCAACATGCAGACCAAACTGGCATTTGGAGTATTCCTCGGCATCGCCGCCGCCGCGGCGCTTTTCTGGGGGCTGCCATTCCTCTACTGGTATCTTGGCGGAGGCGGAACTGATTAAAATATGCGCGCGGCCGCCTCACGGCGGCCAGTAGTCAGTAGTTAGTGATCAGTGGTCAGAAAAAATCGCCGCGAACCATCCGTATTAGGTAACTTCCATGTCAATTATCCGCTAAAACTTTTATGACGCGAGCCGTTTTGTCTCATAAATTGAATAAAAAACATGTATATTTATTCAATCAACTGAACAAGCGAGAGGCTCGTGAATAAAAACATCCTGAAAACAGTAATTTCCGACAATATGGCTGAAATTCCCAACTACAAGGTAAATCCTCGAAATATCCATTTTGAGGATGCGGGAAATTATGTATTTGTCGGTATGCGAAGAGCGGGGAAATCCTATCTGCTATACCAGCGAATGCAAAAACTGCTGGCGAGCGGCGTAAAGCCGCATGAGATGCTTTACGTTAACTTTGAAGACGAGCGATTGTCAGGCATGAAATCTGACGAATTGAATCTCCTGCTCGAAACGCATCTGGAAATGTACGGAGTAAAACCGGTTTTGTTCCTGGACGAGATACAGAACGTAACAGGCTGGGAAAAATTCGCGCGAAGGCTGGCCGACACAAAGCACCGCGTCTATATAACCGGGAGCAATGCGAAAATGTTGAGCGGCGACATTCAGACGACGCTCGGCGGCAGATACATCGCCATTGACGTTTATCCATATGACTTTAAAGAATATCTGCGTGCAAGCAATACGGAGTTTTCCGGCGACTCCCTGTTTTCCACATATGGCAGGGCTGCAATACTGAGAGAATTTAACACCTATTTTCGTTTTGGGGGGTTGCCGGAGAGTTTGATGTTCTCTTCAAAAAGAGACTATTTAACCGGCATCTATCAAAAAATATATCTGGGAGACATAGCGGCAAGGCATTCTTTAGAAAATTTGCAGGCGCTTCGTGTTTTATTCAAAAAACTAGCGGAAAGCGTCAAGCAGCCTGTATCCTACAACAGAATCGCAAATATAGTGTCTTCGGCGGGCGTAAAAATAAGCGTAAATACAATCATCAATTATATCGAGTACGCAAAAGACGCATGGCTTATCATCCCGATGCAAAATATCGCCGGAAAAATCGTGGAAAAAGAAACCCGGCCAAAGTATTACTACGCCGACAACGGCATACTGAATCTTTTCTTGCTCGACGGAACCACGTCGCTGTTTGAGAATCTGATAGCGGTAAATTTATTAAGAAGATACGGGCGCAGCGATTCGGTGTTTTTTTATAACAAGGATGTAGAAGTCGATTTCTATCTGCCGGAAACGGCAACCGCGATACAGGCGTGTTACAGTCTGGACAATGTGGACGACACGGCGGACAGAGAGATCAGCGCCCTGTTGAAAATATCAGATTTTTTGGAATGTAGAAAATTACTGATCATTACCGGCGACACCGAAAAAACTTTCGTAACCGGCGGAAAGACAATTGAAGCCGTACCGCTCTGGAAATGGCTTCTTGATTTATAGAAACAGGTCCAAAGGAAACACTGATAAATTGCCTGAGCGGGCGAATTGCCAAATTGTTTACGGCGGCGCGGTGCTCGTAGCCTCAACTTTTTTAACCGGTTCGCCAGGTTTTATTCCGTCCAGCGGGCGGCCGGAGAATTTTGCTATACATGCTTTCATGACTTTGCCTGCGCCTTTTCCAGGACGGCTTTCATTTCCTCGTGTATCCGGCCGTTTGAGGCCAGCGTTTCGCTGACGTAAATCGATCCCTGATTCCCGCTGTAATCCGTCACTATTCCGCCGGCCTCGCGGACGGCAAGATAACCGGCGGCGCAGTCCCACGGACGCAGATTGTGTTCCCAAAAACCGTCGAGACGTCCCGCCGCGACATAACACAGGTCTAGCGCCGCCGACCCGCCGCGCCGCACGCCGTGCGTCAAAACGGCGAAAGCCGAAAATTCAGCGAGATTCTTTCGGGGGCCGGTGCGTATATCGTAGGGAAATCCGGTAGCCAGCAGGCTTTCATTAAGCGCGGCCGTTTCAGACACGCGCAAAGGAACGCCGTTGAGCCGCGCGCCCGCGCCGCGCCGCGCCGTGAAAAGCTCGTCCCTCATCGGGTCGTACACCGCGCCCCACTCGATTTTGCCGTCGATCTCAATCCCGATAGAAACCGCGAAGACCGGATAGCCATGCGCGTAATTCGTGGTTCCATCAAGCGGATCGATAATCCAGCGTGTCGGGCCGCTTTCCGTGTCGCTGTGTCCTTCTTCGGCGAGAATCGCGTGATCGGGAAAAGCACCGCGTATATGGGAAACAATCAATTTTTCGGCGGCCAAATCCACTTCCGTGACAAGGTTGATTACGCCTTTTTGCTCGACCGAAAACCGCGTGTTAAACCTCTCTCGCAGCAACGCCCCGGCTTTTCGCGCCGCCTCTTCGCCTATCCGTACAAACTCGTCCATATTGTCCTTTTTCATTGGCC
>JAIRVC010000008.1 GCA_031254095.1 Acidobacteriota bacterium | reverse complement strand
AAGCAGTAAGGGCAGCGCTGGTTGCAGCGCGTCGTGACGTTAATTAGAACGCAGCAGGCCGTCATCAGGTGATTTTCGCAGGGGCCGCAGTGGGCGGGGCATTCCGTGTTGCCCGTTCCGTTTGAAAAATCCCCCCGCGCGCCTTTTGTAACTGGAACGCGCGGCGGAACCGTTACGGACGCGGCCGCGAACCAGCGCTCAAAATCCGCCGCGGACTCGGCCGCCAGTACGCGCGAGCCGCCGTGTCCGGCGCAATGTTTTTCAATATAGGCGCTTCCATCCGCGCAGACATAACGCGCGGAAATCGCCCTGCCGCAAATATCGCAAATGCTTTGAAAATTCCTGTTGTCCATAGCAGCCGAAACATATCACAGCGCCTCCTTTTATTTCTTAAAAAACGTTACCCTTTTGCCGCGTTCCACAGTAGAATCAACATTCGTATTTGACGGGGTTGCTTCCCGGCGGTTACGGAATCCAGAGACGGTTTGTTCGTCATCAGAAATCCGCGCGATACCGGCGCAGAAACGATGTGCAAGGTATCGACGCAGGCAAATTGTTGATTTCTAAAGAGGAGACAAAATATGGCGTTAGAGAGAAGAACATTCAATATCAACGGCGTTGAACGCTTAGCGGTTATTGATTCGGAGAAAGATACCCTTGCGGAAGTGCTTCGCAGAATCGGACTCACCGGCGTCAAAGTCGGATGCGGCGTAGGCGTCTGCGGCGCGTGTACGGTACTGCTTAACGGCAAAACGGTTCGAAGCTGCAATCGCAAGATTTCAAAAGTCGAGGAATACTCGGACATCCTCACTATTGAGGGGATCGGCGCTCCGCACTCGCTGCATCCGTTGCAGCAGGCGTTTATTACATACGGCGGAGTTCAATGCGGTTTCTGTTCGCCGGGCTTCATCGTGTCGGCCTACGCGCTGCTTAAGGAAAATCCCTCGCCGAGCCGCGAAGAGGTGCGCGACTGGTTCAAGAAAAACAACAATATTTGCCGCTGTACGGGTTACAAGCCTATCGTTGACGCCGTTATGGCGGCGGCGGCGGTGATGCGCGGCGAAAAAACCATGGCCGACATCACATACGATTCCGCCTCGGAAAAAGACATTTACGGAAGCAGGCGGCCGCGCCCGTCGGCGCTCGGCAAAGTTACCGGCCTTACCGACTACGGCGACGACGTTGGCCTGAAGATGCCGGAAGGCACGCTGCACCTTGTCGGAATATACAGCCAGGCCGCGCGCGCGAAGATCAAAAGCATAGACATAAGCGAAGCCGGGAAGATGCCCGGCGTCGTGAAAGTCATGCTCGCGAAAGACGTGCCGGGCACGAACAATATCGATGAACCGGCGCTTCTGCCGCGCACAAAGGGCAGGGGCGTCACGGAGTTCCCGATCATCTGCGGCGATATCGTCAATCGCTGGGGCGACGTAATCGCGCTCGTATGCGCGGAGACCGAAGCCGAAGCGAGAGCGGCGGCGAAAGCGGTCAAGGTCGATCTTGAAATTCTGCCGTCTTACAAAAACGTCATCGAATCCTTCATGCCGAACGCGATCCAGCTTCACAAGGCCCTGCCGAACTTCTACCTCGAACAACCGGTGTTCAAAGGCAGGGACACGGCGGAAGTGTTTGAAGAAGACGGCCTCATCATCGCCGAAGGTTCTTTCCACAGACAGCATGAACCGCATCTTCCGATCGAGCCTGACGTGCTGCAGGGCTACTATGACGGCGAAGGCAATCTTACAATCCAGTGCAAATCGCAGGCCATAGGCGAAAACCGCGACCAGATTTCAAACGCGCTCGGGATCGATAAAGAAAAGCTCCGTATCATCATGAACCCGACCGGCGGTTCTTTTGGATATTCGACGACGGCGAACGCGATGGCGCTGGTCGCCGCGGCGGTGGTCGTGTTAAAGCGCCCCGCTACGATGACGATGACTTACGAGGAATTTAACCACAACAGCGGAAAACGTTCCGCCACCTTTACAAACGGCCGCATCGCGGTTGACAAGGGAGGGAAGATACAGGGCGCGGAATATGACATCGCTCTCGATCACGGCGCTTACGCCGTCGTAGGCTGGAAGATTTTCAGCAACCTCGCATCCGTCGGCTTCCATGGTTACAATATCCCGAACTTCAAGGCGCTCGCGCGCGGCGGTTCGTCAAACCACGCTTTTAATACGGCATATCGCGGCTTTGGTTCTCCGCAGATCTATACGGCTACGGAAGCCCTGATCGACATGGCGGCGGATGCCGTCGGCATGGATCCATGGGAATTCCGTTATAAAAACGCGGCGCGCCCCGGCGATCTAACCATCAACAGTTGTCCGTACCACGACTATTACTATCCGGCCATGCTTGAAAAGATCAAGCCTGTCTACGACAAGTACAAAGCCGAGGCCGAAGCCGCGAAGAAGGCAGGCAGGCATGCCGGCGTAGGCATGAGCCTTGGCGGTTTCATCGTCACGATCGGTTCTCATGACCAGTCCGAGGTCGCGCTTGAGCTTAATCCGGACGGCACGTTTACCCACTTCAATACATGGGAAGACGTCGGGCAGGGCGGCGACATCGGCGCGCTGACGCACGCGGTCAAGGCGCTTGAGCCTCTCGGCGTCAAAGCCGAGCAGGTTAAGCTCGTGATGAACGACAGTCACAGGTGTCCGGACTCCGGCCTCGCGGCGGCTTCGCGTTCGCACTACATGAACGGCAACTCGACAATCGACGCGGCCAACAAACTCATGGATGCCATGCGCAAAGCCGACGGCACATATCGCACCTACGGCGAAATGGCCGCCGAAGGCATCCCGACCAAGTACATCGGTCACTACGACCAGTTTGACATCGGCCTGCCGCCGGGGCTTGATCCCAACACCGGTCACGGCGAGAAAAATCCGACCTATATGTACGCGGTCAACGCCTGCCTCGTCGAAGTGGACGTAAAGACTGGTAAAACGCAGGTTCTGCGCTACACGACGGTCGCGGATGTCGGCGTTGTCGGCAATGTGCTCGCGGTCGAAGGCCAGGGCTACGGCGGATTGTCGCACTCGATCGGTTTCGCGCTGTCGGAGGACTATCACTTTGAGAAGAAATACGGCAACATGATCGGTTGCGGCGTGCCGACAATTACGGACATTCCGGACGACATGAACCTGATCTTTATCGAGAATCCGCGTCCCGCCGGCCCGCATGGTTCATGCGGCTGTTCCGAGGACTTCCAGTGCTCGGGTCATATGGCGGTTATCAACGCGATCAAAAACGCCACAGGCGTTCGCGTTTACGATCTGCCGGCAACCCCCGACAAGGTGAAAGCCGGATGGGAAAAACTGCAAAAGGGCGAGGATCTGACTCCGCCGAAATATTTCCTCGGTTCGGATTTCGAGGAGGAATTGCAGTATGTCAAGGATCATCCGATAGGACACTAAATAGGTCGTAACAATTGAAACAGGAAGATACGACAATAATCACGGCGCGGTGCTTTCACGAGGAGCCCGCGTCGTGCTCCCACCCCTGTCCATTTTTCTTTGACGTCAGAACGTTTTTGTTACGCGCCAAAGATGGCAAATGGGATCTTGCTTATAAGCTCTATCGCAACGCGACCGTCTTTCCGGCCATCGTAAGCGAACTCTGCGAAGCGCCCTGCCGCGCCGAATGCCAGAGGGGCGCGGCAGGGCAAGACGCCGCCGTAAGCGATCACGGCGGCAAAGTTTTTTTCGTCGGCGACGATCCCGTGGATGTGCGCGCCGTCGAGGCGGCGGCCGTGAGGTTTGCGAAAAACCGCAAGCCGGAAATCTACCGCATCCCGCCGCGTGAGCAGCGCGTGGCGATAATCGGCGCGGGACTCGCCGGATTATCGCTGGCGCTTAACCTGTCTCAGAAAGCCTATCCGGTAACGGTGTTCGAGCGCGGCGGGCAGGCGCTTACGACCTGGGCCGGGCATCCGAAATACGAATATTTTCTTGAGGAAATAAGCCTCCAGTTTTCCGAAGTCAAAACAGAGTTTGTATATGGCTGCGAGATCTCCGGGCTGGACGATCCCGCGCTGACGGGTTTTTCATACGTATACGACGCGACAATGAACACAGATACCGACGCCGTGTCGGCCATTGCAAACAGCGTCGAAATATCAAAGGCTGTCGAAACCTGGCTGCAGACAGGCAAATGGCCGGGAGGAGAACCGAGAACGTCCGCCGGAGGCGCGGAAGGCCCGGCAAGGCCGGAAAAGCATTATGTTGACCACGGCGGCGAACAGCGCAAACCGATTGTCGTCCCGGCGGATCCTGCTAAAGGTTATACAAAAGAAGAGGCGTCCCTTGAAGCGTTGCGTTGTATGAAATGCGACTGCCGCGCGTGCATGGACGCCTGTGAAATGCTCGGCCGTTATAGTAAGAGGCCGCAAAAGATCGCCATAGAGGCAGCCGCGGATACCAGATCTTCCCCGCCGTTTTCATCCTGCACGCTCACGCGGGAGACCTATTCCTGTAATCTCTGCGGTTATTGCAAAACGGTCTGCCCGGTTGACGTGGATTTGGAGAAACTCTTTTTTATGGCGCGTCAGGGACGCGCGGAAACCGGCAAGCACCCTAAGGCCTTTCACGATTTTTGGCTGCGCGACCTCGAATGGCACCGGACTGAAGGAGCGTACTTTTCATCTTCCGCCGGTTCCGCCGATGCGCGATATGTTTTTTTTCCGGGATGCAAACTCGGCGCGCGGTCGCCTTCGCAGATAAAAAACGCGGCCGCGTTTCTGAAAGAGCGATATGGAGCGGGCGTCATTTTGGATTGCTGCGGCGCGCCAGCCTATTGGGCCGGAGAGGATAAACTGTTTAAGAGCCAAATCGAAAGCCTGCGCGAAAAATGGGAAGCCTCTAAAAAGCCGGTTTTCGTGTTTGCCTGCGCCTATTGCATGAGGCTGTTCGGCGAATTTTTGCCGGAAATCGAAAAGATTTCGCTTTATGAAATACTCGACGAAAATGGCTTGAGTTCAGGCAGGGACGGTTCCTTTTCGGTATTCGATCCCTGCATGGCGAGGGGTTTTCCGGAAATGGAAAGAGCCGTCAGGAAACTCGCCGCCAGCGGAGGCGCAATCCTTACGGAATTGCCGGACAGAAACCATTGCTGCGGGTTCGGCGGGCATATGCGCGCCGCGAACCGGGAGCTTTTTGATACGATCGTGGAACGCAGAATTTCGGCTGATGAAACATCATATCTGGTCTACTGCGCGAACTGCGCGTGGACATTCGCTCTTGCGGGCAAGGCGAACGCTCATATCCTCGACCTCGTGTTCGGGACGGACGGCGCGGCGGAGTCGGGCAAAAGCCTGCAGCAACAGCGCGACAACGCAATACGGGCAAAGGCGGCATTGATGGAACTCTATGACGGCAAAACTTTTGAACCTGCCGCGCGCCCCTGGGACGCCCTGCGTTTGGAGATACCGGCTTCGCTTGCCGCCGGCATGAGCCTGCGGCTGATCCTTGAGGACGACGTTAAAGAAGCGATATACGAGGCTGAACACGCGGGCGCTGTCTTTGCGCTGCCGGGTGGCGCGCCGGACGGCGGCGAACTGCGTCAATGTTGTCTTGCAAGAGAGGTCGTTACGATCTGGGCGCAGTATATAAAGCGCGGCGATGACGCATACGACTACGCGATCACGGATGCATGGAGTCACCGTATGCGTTTTTCCGATACCGTGGACTGACGGGAAATTTTTTGATTTTTGATTGCCAAAGGAACCGCTGATTAATGGCCGAAAACGAAAGATTACAAAAGCC
>JAIRVC010000384.1 GCA_031254095.1 Acidobacteriota bacterium | reverse complement strand
GGATGCGTTCGCCGATCGCGTAGGGATGACCGGTAATGCCCATCATAAGCGGAATGTTGGGGCCGTAAATATCGGCGTCGAGAATGCCGACCGCCGCGCCCGACTGCGCCAGCGCGATTGCAAGATTAACGGTTACGGTTGATTTGCCGACGCCTCCCTTGCCGCTTCCGACGGCTATCACATTGCGGACGCCTTCAATTGCCTGTTTTTCTTTTCCGGCCGCGCCGCGTGTTACCGCAGCGGTCATATTGATTTCAACGGTTTTTACGCCCGGAACGGCGGTTGCCGCCTCGCGGGCCATCCGTTCCATTTCTTTTTTCATCGGACACGCGGGAGTGGTTAGTTCTATCGTGAACGATACGGCGCCGCCGTCGATTTTCAGGTCTTTGACAAAATTCAGCGAAACGATATCCCGGTTCAGATCAGGGTCAATGACGGTTTTCAGGGCGTCGAGAATCGCCCGTTCCTGCGGCGCTTTACCTTCGGTCATAATTATTAGAATCCTTTCGTGTTGTTCCAGTATCCGGCATCAACATTATCGAAATTGAAGAACTGTATTGAAGCCGGATACTTCCATAGTAATCCATCATTGGCTTTTATTGCGCCGATTATAGGGAAAGCGACGGCAGCGAGGCCAAGGAGAACAAGCATTGGTATGCCGATAAGCAAAAAGCACAGGAGGATACAGATAACGGCATAAATAATGGAGCTGATGGCCCAGTTAAGCACTGCGCGGCCATGGGCGTCAACCCCCGGCAGTTCATCCTTTTTCAACTGCCACAATACGATCGGGAGAATGATTCCGCCCAGTGGAAAAACAAAATGCGCAAATTGAGACAGATGAATAGAAAGCGCCCATTTCCGCGTTTCTCTTTCCATATCCTGCGTTGTACGCGGCGCGCGCCGTGAAGCCCCCGCGCCGGAAGCGTCTTCAGACATGAGCTTTTCCTTTGCGCGTCGAAATTCCTCTTCAGTCAGCGCCCCCGACTCGCGAAGCTGTTGAAGCTTTAAAAGTTCTTCCGTTAGTGTCAAGCCACGCCTCTTTCTTGCAAGTTCGTCTCGTTCAATCCGACAAAACGATACCATTTTACGAAATTCGGCGGTAAAATCAAGCTTCGCGCGCGGCGAGGGGCGGCGGAGGCGAAAAAGACACATCACAAGGGAAATAAGGTAAATATGGAACTTAACAGTAAAAAACTTCAACGAACATCGCGGATAGTTAATTATTCCATTTCGATAATTCTCTGCGTGTTTCTGATTCTTTTGGCAAACAGAATTATTGGCGACCTCGACAGTACGGTGAAAAGACCATACCCCGAAAATTATGAAGATAAGGCCGTGCTTGCGCTGCTCGAAAAGGATATTGAAAAACAAAACGCCGAATTAGAAAATTTGAACTCTAAAAAAGAAACCGTTGAAAAAACAATCGCGGCGGCAAAAGAGAATTATGCCAACGAAAAACAATCGTTCGACAACTGGCTGCAAACAAGAAAAACTCTAGGCACGCCCGACAAGGATCAGGAAGTAATTGACCGCGCAAACAAACTTGACGGCTTTTATAAGGTTGAACAGGAGTGGCGCGGGGAACTTTATACGCTTCAAAGTAAAATCGATGAAACAGTAAAGCAAAAACAGGAAATTCAAAAATCCGTATCAAATGAGCAGTCAGAGGCTTACAAAAAATACGAAAAAGCGCTTAAACGGTACGATTTGAAAGTGTTTTTGATTCGGCTGGTTTTTGTCGTACCGGTTTTGGCATTGGGAATTTTCTTTTTTGTTCGTTACAGGCGGCACAAATTTTATCCGCTTTATTTTGGTTTTACACTTTTTTCATTCTATTCTTTTTTCTTCGGGCTTGTTCCCTATTTGCCGAGTTATGGAGGTTATGTCCGCTATTCCGTTGGCGTTATTTTGTCGGTTGGATTGGGTTATTACGCGATTAAGCACATAAGACAATTCATTGACCAGAAGCAGGCGGAATTAAAAATATCCACGCAGGAACGTGCTCAAAAAATACAGGCGGTAACGGCGGAAAAAGCATTGGAAAATCATTTTTGTCCTTCGTGCGGGAAAGATTTTCTTTTGCGCCAATGGGAATTTCCGTCAGCAAAAACAACAGAAACGGGCGCTTATAAATTTGTAACAACTTTTTGCAGGCACTGCGGGCTGGAACTTTTTAAAAATTGCAATAATTGCGAGACGAAAAATTTTGCCCATTTACTTTTTTGTTCATCATGCGGAACAAAAATCGCGGCAAACGAAAACAGTCAAGCGGAATAATGACTTCCTCGAATCCGGCATAGTTATGCCGCGTGTTATGACTGCGGCCGAATTTGCGCGTCGTTCAAAACCGGAGTGCCTCTATGGACATTAGAAAAACAGAGCGGTTGATAAGTGAAATAAACCGGATTCACCGGCTCTATTCAGAGGATTATTTTGAAACCGGGAAAGTGGAAAAATTGAATCTGTCGCGAACGATATCCCATATTCCGAAAGAACATATTTTGCGATACAGGCTTAATCTGCACGAGAGCATCAACGACTACCTTGTTAAATCAGATCTGGATGACGTGAATTATTATTACAGAGTGAAAACCGCCGAATCGATTCTGGACAAAATCAGGAGATACTCGGAAAGCGCCGAACAATATCCGGTGAACAACTGGATGAACGACATCTTTGGCTGCCGGACGATTCTTTGCAAAGAAGAAATCGGGAAGGCTCTGGACGGTGTCGATCTCTGGCGCGAGAAATATGGACTCAAGAACTGGTATCTGCGGAATAAAGACGGATATAAAGGCGTTCACATATATTTCAAAAACAACAGCAATTTCTACTTTCCATGGGAATTGCAGCTTTGGGACGCGGCCGACATCGAATCAAACATAGAAAGCCACAGGAGGCAAAAGAGGAACTTTGTCTAGGGAGGATGTTTTTATGAAAGAAAATAAATTTTGCCAGAGTTGCGGGATGCCTATGAAGTCGGATCCGAACGGCGGCGGAACGGAAAAGGATTCTTCAAAAACCCGGAAATATTGCAGCTATTGTTACAAAGACGGCGAGTTTGTCGGAGGCGATGTTTCTCTGGCGGAATTTCAGGAACTTTGCCGTCAGAAGATGATTGAAAGCGGTTACAACAGATTTTCGGCATGGCTGTTGACGCGCGGCATGAAGCGGCTGGAAAGATGGAAGCGGCTCGCCATATGAGCAATCCGGAAGTTGCCGTGATCGGCGCGGGAATCAGCGGCCTTGCCTTCGCCTGGAAGGCCGCGCTGGCCGGACGGCGCGTCCTTGTGCTTGAGCGGGGCGAGAGAACAGGCGGGTGTTTTTATTCGCGCCGAGCCGCCAATGGCTTCTGGTACGAAATGGGCGCGCACACCGTTTACAATTCCTATTCAAACCTGCTAGACATCGCCGCCGAAGCCGGCATAACGGACCGGCTGGTTCAACGCGGGCCGGCGCGCGCTCATTTCGGCCTTTTGCGCGGTGAAAATATTTCATGGTTTACTCCGCCCCGGATTTTGAAGAAGCTAAACTGGTTTGAAGCCGCGCTGCACGCGCCGTTTGGCTTCATTCGCGGGAAAAATGGACGTTCCGTCCGGCAGTACTACTCCGGCCTTTTGGGTTCCGGCAATTACAACCGTCTTTTCGCGCCGTTTTTCGCGGCGGTTCCTTCGCAGCCCGCGGATGATTTTCCGGTCGAGGGCCCCGGCTCTCTTTTTAAAACCCGTTCGCGCCGCAAGGAATTCCCGCGCAGTTTCGGCTTTACCGGCGGGCTCGAAACCATATGCGATGCCATCGCCGCGCATCCCGGCATAAAAATCCGCACAGGCGCGGGCGCGGCGGAACTGCAATCGGACGGCGGCGGCTGGCGAATCCGTTTGGCCGGCGGAGAAGAACTGACTGTGCCGCTTGTCGCAATAGCCGCGCCGCCCGACAGCGCGGCGGCTCTTACGGCAAATATTCATCCTGAACTTGCGGCTGTACTGCGCGGTATTCAGACTGTCCGCCTGGAAAGTTTCGGCGTCCGCGTCGCCCGCGGCAGATGCGCGTTGCCGGAATGCGCTTTCATTGTATCGCCGGATGATCTATTCTATTCCGCTGTGACGCGCGATCCATTTCCGGATTCATCTTTTCGCGGATTTGCGCTTCACTTCCGTCCCGGAATCACACGTGAGCAAAAGATCGGGCGCGTCTGCCGGTTGCTCGGCGTATCGACGGAAGACCTTGATGACATCGCCGAAAGCGAAGTCACGCTGCCGTCGCCGCGCGTCAACCACGCCGCAATAACGGCTTATATACGGAAACTCCTTGACCGGCGCAATCTCGCGCTGACGGGAAACTATTTTAACGGGCTGTCGATAGAAGACTGTATCATACGCTCCTTCGAGGAATGGCGGCGCGTAAGGTAAATAACGGTAAACGGTAAATTGAAGCCGGCAGCTTACAATTAAAAGATCACAATAATAATTCCGACATCCTGAGCCGTTTCCGGATTTACGAATTTACAACTGAAAGGCGAATGAGTTTTATGAACGACGAATCATACATGGATTCCGATGAAATCGAGGAAATGCCGGATGAATCCGGGATCGACATTCTGGATGTGCTTGAACATATACAGCGGCAATTGACTGCACTGGAAAAGAAAATGGATATGCTTTTAAACAGGCCGGAAGGAGAACGGCCGTTTAAAGGAGGGCGGCCGTTTAACGGCGAGAGGCGGACATCCAGGCCGCCACGGAAGCCTTACGACAAACCGTTTCAGCGATTTGACCGTCCGCCGGGGCGCGGCCGGAATGCCGGCGAGGACCGGGAGCGCGGTTACAGAGGCGGAGACAGGGACAGGGATAATAGGGAATCTTCCCGCGACAATTATTCCGACCGCCACAAGGGCGGGAAAAAACCGGGCGGAAAGCCGCGTTCCGGCTTCGGCAAAAAGCCGTTCCATACGCGTTTCAGTGAGTAATTTCGATTTTGGAAATGCTGATTAAATAAATGGCAGGTTTGACTGACAACCTCAGGCGCAGTCCGCTTTTGCTGTACATGGCGGAGGCGTTAAATTCGGCCGCGGGCACGCTGCTGACCGTTGGCGTGCTTTTCTACATGACCCACCGTTTCGGGTGGACCGCGCGGGAAAATTTTACCGTGGCCGTGTGTCAGGGCGCGCTCTATGTTCTGGGCGCGTTGACGGCAAAACGTTTGGCGGATCGCTGGAAACGAATCGCCGTCCTTCAGGTGCTGTACGCCATTATGCCGCTTTTTGCGCTCGCGGCAGGGTTTTGCGCCACCGTCGGTTGGGCTGTTCCGACGGCGATGATCGTCGCGATTCAAACCGGCATGATGGGCGCGTCCTGGCCTCTCCTGGAAAGCCTTGTTTCGGCTGCGGGCGATCCGTCACGGCTTTCCAGGCGTCTGGGCTGGTATAACATCGTCTGGGCGACAACCGGCTCTGTCGCGCTGGCTTCAAGCGGCGCGGTCATCCAGTATCTTCCGCCCTGGGCTTTTTTCGGGATTGTCGCCGCCCTGCATCTCACCGCGGGCGCGACGATCGCGGTGCGGAGATTTTTGCGCGCCCGGCTCGCGGCTGAACAAGCGGCCGCGTTCAAAGCGGGCGGCGTCAAAACGGAATCTGCCGTCGAAGAATCCGTCGCAAAGCAACTCAAGCTGGCGCTCTGGCTTTCGAGGATCGCCCTGCCGTCAACATACGTGATAATTTTCAGTCTCGCGCCGGTGCTTCCCACGCTTGGCGCTATTGAACGGCTTTCGCCAACGCTTGCCACAATGCAATGCAGCATCTGGTTTGTGGCGCGCGCCGCGGCTTTCATTGTTCTAGGGAACACCGCGTTCTGGCAGCGGCGGCCTGTGCTGACGCTGGTCGCCGGCGTCACGATGCTGGCGGGTTTTCTGGGAACCATCATTTCCGGGTCATTGACGGGATCAGGAGCGGGCGTCGGGCATGGCGCGGCGCTCTTGCTTATGGCAATGGCCCAGATAATTCTCGGACTGTCTCTCGGAACAATCTACGCTTCGAGTCTTTATTTCGGCATGGCGGTCAGCAAAGGCAGCACGGAGCATGGCGGCTATCATGAGGCGCTCATCGGCCTTGGGCAGGTGCTTGGCCCTGTTGTCGGCGTGACCGCGCAGTTGATTCATCCGAACGCTCTCTGGCCGGTCGCGGCGGGAATTTCAGTTGTAGTAACGGCGACGATTGTGACCGGAACGGTCGCCGGCCTGCGCATCTCCGGCAGTTTTCGCAACATGATCGGCGGAACCCCGAAGGCGGGTTGACCGGCGGTTCCATGGAAGTCCTTGAAAACCCTTGATTTATTGACCTGCCTTTTATCAGCCGCCAGCGGTTTGCGTGCATCTCTTTCCCTTTCTGGCAGGAAAAATCAATAATCCCATTCGGCGAGAAAAAAGTTCCACGGAAACAAAAGTTTTTTCTCCCATGAGAAAAAACTTTTGACAGTCCAACTATTTTTCGGTTATATATCTTATGCAGGGACGAGGAGGAGAAGGTGATGCTCTTGATAAGGCGGACTGAATATTTAAATAAACTGATAAATTGGCGCGAGAAGCAGCTTATTAAAGTTATAACAGGTGTAAGGCGGTGCGGTAAGTCTACATTGTTTTCTTTATATATAAATCATCTTAAGGAAACGGGCGTTACGGACGAACAAATCATATCCATTAACCTTGAAGACATAAACTTTGATCATTTATTGGATTATAAGGCTTTGCATACATATGTAAGCGACAGGTTGCGCAAAGATAAATATACCTACGTTTTTATAGATGAAGTACAGCAATGCCCCGATTTTGAAAAAGCGGTTGACAGCCTGTTTATCAAAAAAAATGTTGATGTTTATATAACAGGTTCCAACGCCTGTATGCTTTCGGGCGAGCTTGCCACGTTGTTGTCTGGAAGGTATGTGGAAATTCGAATGCTTCCGCTGTCTTTTGCGGAATATCTTGAATTCGCGGGAGATAACGGCAATGTAAGAGCGAGCTTTAATAAATTTTTAAAAAACGGCTCATTCCCGTATGTTGCGATACTTCAAAATGATAATACTGTTTTAAGGGATTATATAGAAGGCATTTATAACACTATACTTGTCAAGGATGTGGCAAATCGCGAAAAAATTACCGATATTCCCGTACTTGAAAACATTGTTAAATTTTTAAGCGGCAGCATAGGAAGCCCTATATCGGCAAAAAAGATAAGCGACACGATAAACGCAAGCGGCAGAAGAATATCGGTGAATACGGTTGAGCGATATATGAGGGCGCTTTGCAACAGCTTTATATTTTACAAGGCGGACCGCTTTGATATCAGGGGCAGGCAAAATCTGAAAACCCTCGGCAAGTATTATATTGTTGACACAGGGCTAAGGGATATACTGACAAGCGGAAGCAGTTCGGATATAGGACATATACTCGAAAATATTGTCTATCTCGAATTACTGCGCCGTGGATATAAGGTCAATATTGGAAAGCTGGACGAGAAGGAAGTAGATTTTGTGGCAAAAGACGGCGACGGGATGGCTTACTACCAGATATCCGCATCGGTGCTTGATGAAAATACACTGAAGCGGGAACTTGAGCCTTTACGGAAAATCGACGATAATCATCCAAAATTTTTATTGACGCTTGATGAAATCATGTCCGGCGGCAACCACAACGGCATACGGCAAATCAACGTAATTGACTGGCTGCTCAATGAATCGTCTTAATAAAAAATACAGGAGAATCATGATGAAAGTACCGATCAAACTGGAAGATAAGAACAAGAGCTACTACAAATATTACGAACTTGACATCAAAACCCCGTTGCCGGATTTCGTTGCGGCAATTCAGAAAGGGACAAAGGCTGAGGCATTATCTATTCACGACAGGGCCAAACTGCTGACGGAACTGTTGCCCGCCAAGACCGCATACTATCCCCTGAAAGAAGGCGGCCTGCTCTTTGCCAGTAATATTGAGATGAAGGGTATCACACCTGACATGCTCTGGTGGTGGTGGCCTTGGCACTCCCTTGATGCGTTCCGCTATACCATCTGGGATCCGGATGATCATTTTGACGTGCAACTTAATGAAGAGGGGCGCGCCAGAGCGCTCGATCCAAAAGTCCCGATGCAGGAA
>JAIRVC010000378.1 GCA_031254095.1 Acidobacteriota bacterium | reverse complement strand
CGCGGCATACGCGCGATTCTTATTGCATTGCCGGTTGGTTTGCTTCTTGCGTGGATTCTGTCGCGGACACTTTCGAGTTTCCTGTTTCAGGTAAAGGTTGATGATCCGCTAGCGTGGATAATCAGTTGCGCGGTGCTGCTCGGAATAACAATAATCGCCGTACTTATTCCATCACTGCGGGCGACCCGCGTAAACCCGGCGGACGCCATGCGTAACGAGTAATACAATACTGCCGCTTGACGAAGTGTACTGCGCGCAGTACGATTTGATCATGAAAACAGTTCTTTATTTAAAATTAAAAGATGGCAGGTCGCCTTTGATCGATTGGCTTGACAGTCTGGATAAAGCTATTTCGAAAAGGATCAAAAGCAGATTTGTCCGATTGGAAGAAGGAAATTACGGTGATTGTAAAAAGCTCGTAAATAGCGAATTATCAGAATTGAGATACAATTTTGGTAAAGGTTACAGAGTTTATTATGCAGAAGTTAACAATGTAATTTTATTGCTAATAAATGGCGGCGATAAATCAAGTCAGACGAAAGATATCGCAAATGCACAGAAACTTCTAAATGAATGGAGGCTGGACAATGAATAAAAAATATAAAAACACAGGCACATTGGAAGATCTCGTTTTGTCTGACTTGAAAACCGAGGCTGATATAAAAGAATGGCTTACGATCAGCCTGGAAGAGTTTCTGGAAGACGGCGATCTGAATGCATTTTGCCGTACTCTTGAATACGCCGTTAAGGCAAAAGACACCATATCCGGGATGTCACAAAAAACGGGCATTTCGAGAAGTAATCTTTATGCGCTTTTTAAGGGTGAAAGCCAGCCGCAAATGAAGACTGTGTTAAAAGTGATAAAGGAATTAGGATATACTCTCAAAGTTGCATAAATAAAGGAACTCCGATGCTTTTGACGTTTACACGAAATCTCGAAAAGGCGCTGATTGAAAAAATCGCCGCAAGGTACCATGTCAGTTACGATTCCCTTAATTTCACCACGCCGCCCAAAATAGAATTGGGAGAGCTTGCCCTGCCGGTCGCTTTTGATCTTGCCCGCAAAATTAAAAGGCCGCCGCGCGAAATCGCGCAGGAGCTTGCCGAAGATGCCTGTGCGATCGCAGGCGTCGGGAAAGTCGATGTGGCCGGCGGCGGGTATCTGAATTTCCGCCTCGACCGGTGCGCGATTGCAAAAGGACTCGCCCGTGGAATTTCTGAAAAAAACTTCGGCCGCACCGCCGCGCCGGACGTCTCCGGCAAAACGATTGTCGAGCACACCAATATCAATCCGAACAAGGCGGCGCATATCGGACATCTGCGCAACGCCGCGCTTGGGGACTCCTTTATACGCTGTCTCCGCTTTCTGGGCTACCAGGTCGAGGTGCAGAACTATCTGGACAATACGGGCGTGCAGGTCGCCGATGTGGTTGTCGGCTTTGAAAACATGCTTGGCAAAACGCGGGCGGAGGTCGCCGCCGTTGAAGGGAAATTTGATTACTATTGCTGGGATGTTTACGCGAAAGTGTCTGATTACTATCAGCAGTCGGAAGAAAACAGGAAATTGCGCAGCCGCGCCATGCAGGCTATAGAGGCCGGCGGCAATCCGACGGCGGACTTGGCGCAGCACGTCTCCATGCGCATTGTATCGGCGCACCTTGCGACCATGGCGCGCATAAATGTTTATTACGATTTACTGCCGAGGGAAAGCGAAATCCTGCATCTGAAATTCTGGGACAGGGCTTACGCGCTTCTCAAAGAAAACAAGGCTATATATTACGTGGACTCCGGCAAACACAGCGGCTGCTGGGTCATGAACACCGCCGGAGGCGAGGAAACGCCGCCGAGCGGGGAAGCCGCGGACGACGAAAAGATCATCGTCCGTTCGGACGGCACCGTGACTTACGTTGGAAAGGATATAGCGTATCAGTTGTGGAAATTCGGCCTGCTGGGACTGGATTTTAACTACCGGCCTTACGCTGCGCCGAACGATGGCGCCCTGTGGATTACCGATGTTGAACCCGACAGCGCCGCCGCGCCGCCGCGTTTCGGAGGCGCGGCCCGCGTCTATAACGTTATCGACAGCCGGCAGGCGTATTTGCAGGGCGTCGTGAAGCAGGGGCTTGCCGCGCTGGGCTTTAACGCGCAGGCGGAGAACTCGATTCATTTTTCATACGAAATGGTGGCGCTTACACCCGCCTGCTGCGACGAGCTGGGATTCCCGCTGACGGATGCCGACCGCAAGCGCCCATATGTGGAGGTTTCCGGGCGTAAGGGACTTGGCGTCAAGGCCGACGACCTTCTTGACGCGCTCGAAAAGAAAGCCCTTGGAGAGGTAAAATCGCGTCATGGACTTCCGGATGATGAGGCCGCGCGTATCGCCCGGATCATCGCCGTGGGCGCGCTGCGTTATTTTCTTTTGCGCTTCGCGCGAAACACGGTAATCGCTTTTGATTTTAAAGAAGCGCTCAGCTTTGACGGCGAAACCGGGCCTTATGTGCAGTACGCCGCCGTTCGCGCCAATAATATTTTCCGGAAGCTGGCCGCAACCGGTGAAACGCCGCCTGATTTAACCGGCGATCATCCCGGACTGGGCGAATTTCTTGAATCCGACGACGAAATCTGGGAACTGGTCTGGCACGCGGCCAGACTGCCGGAAATAGCGCGTGTGGCCGCAAACACGCTGGAGCTTGGGCAGATTTGCAAATACGCGTTTACGCTGGCGCAGAGGTTTAATCTCTTTTATCACAGGTATCATATTCTTTCGGAAACCGACACGCTAAAGCGCGGGCATCTGCTGCTGGTGACGGACATAGTCCGGCGGCAGCTCGAAAAGGCGCTGGATCTTATAGGCTGCGAGGTTCCGCCCAAAATGTAGAGCGTGTCCTAATATGTAAACGAGAAGAACAGGCAGAGGCGGCGGAAATACCAATGGAGGCAATTGGCAGTGTTAAACATTCTTTTGCTGTTTTCACTGTTTCAGATATCTGCGGCGGCGTTTGCCGGCGGCGCGGCGGAAATCTACACGCCTTCTGAAAAAAAGCGGCTTGACTCGGCTAAATCGCTTGATGACCGCGTGAGGGTTTACGACGCGGCGTTTGAGCGTCTCCGGAAAGAAATAGAAAAGGATATACGGGAAGACCGTTTCGAGGATGCCGCTCGAACGCTGTCGGCCTGGTCGGAACTTTTAACGGAATCGCTCGCCGACATCGAAAAAAACGCAAATCCAAAGAAAATACCTGGCGGGCTTAAACAATATGAAATTCATCTGAGGCAGGCGATCAACGGGTTGCGCGCCCTCCGCGCACGCGCGCCTGCGGAGCTTTATGACGCCTTTATTTCTTTCACGGAGCAGGCGGAGGAAACACGCCGCAAATTCATGAGCATTCTTTTTGCTATTGATT
>JAIRVC010000365.1 GCA_031254095.1 Acidobacteriota bacterium | reverse complement strand
AGGCCGGCTACAAGACCGAGCCCGGCAACGAGGGGCTGCTCAAGGGCGACGCCAATAAAACCCGTGCCTATGCCGAGGAGAATGATGCCGATGTTTTCGATCGAACTGTAGGCAAGCAGGCTTTTAATGTCGCGTTCGGTCAGCGCGTAGATTATGCCTAGTAGCGAGGATATCGCCCCGAGCAGAACCAGGCAAACGCCCCACCACAATTCGCAGCCGGAATTTCCAAGGAGATCCAAACCGACTTTCACTATGCCGAAGATGCCTATCTTGATCATGCCGCCCGACATGAGGGCTGATACATGAGACGGCGCCGCCGGATGAGCCTTGGGCAGCCATGAATGCAAAGGAACCATGCCGGCCTTGCATCCGAATCCTATAAACGACAGGATAAATACTATGGATGCGGTCGTCGCTCCGAAATTCGTTTCACGGAAAGCCTGGAAGTTAAAACTTCCCGATGCCGACGACATGATGAAAAACGCGATCATGATCAGCAGGAAGCCCGTATGCGCCATGACGAGATACAGGAAACCGGCTTTAGTTGATTTTTCGTCCTGCTTGACGACGACCAGAAAATACGAGGCCAGCGACATGATCTCGAAGAAGACCAGGAACCAGAATACGTTGTCAACCGCGACAAGGAAATTCATCGACACGATGAACAGGTTCATGAAAAAGCCGATGACGCCGACTTCTTTTCCCGTATATTCCTTAAGATAACCGAATCCATATATCCATGCCGCGAGCGCGAGCAGATTTATGACCACAAGGAGCAGGCCGGAAAGAGGATTTATCAGTATCGAAAACTCCGCAAAGGCAAAAGGCGTCGCGAGAATCACGCCGTCAAGCGATGAGAATATCCCCATGCACCCGGCCGCAAGCACGCATACGCTGGCTATGAGTCCAAAACCGCAGCTCAGGTTTTTTGACGCGTTTTCCGATCGTATGGTAATAAGCGCAAGCGCCGCTCCAACAAAAGAAAGGATCGCCGAAATCAAAAACAGATTCACTTCCGCTCCTCCGCCGCCGGCTCAATCAGGCGCAGCGCTTTGGTCACGCAATAAGTAACGCACTGTGGTTTGCCGGACGGCTCGCTGATGCACTGGTCGCATTTGACCGCGCAGGAATACACGCCGATTTTCCATTGAAGAATGGGGCTTGTCGCGCCGACGAAAGTGGGCGTGGAATATTCTATGCCTACCACGCCGGTGGTAGGAGTGCCGCCGATATGAATTGCGCCGTATGGACAAGCTATGCTGCAAAGTTTACAGCCCACGCAGTTTTTCTCGTCAACGCGAACGCAGCCGTCCGCGTCGCGCGTGACCGCGTCGGTGGGGCATACCTTGACGCAGGCAGCCTCCTCGCAGTGATGGCAGGTAACGGCGGCGGCCACATTGCGGGACTGAAAGAGGGCGAGCCGGGGCTGCGCCTGCAAACCCGAACGCCTGTGTCCCATGCTGCATGCCGCCATGCAGGTGCCGCAGGCTATACATCTGCTCGGCTCTATTTCGATATGCCTGTTCATCAAGCCACCTCTGATCGGTATTGAGACATATCCGGTTTCGCCGCCTGGGGAGCGGCCTCCATGGACATCCTGGCCTTCATGTTCATATATATCTCATGCGCATGCTGTTCCGCCCACAGTTGATCGTCAACAAGCTCGACCTGACACGCGGAATATTTATCCTCAGGCGTGCTTGATCGTCCATCGACGGCGTGTATGGTCAGGTCATTGCACTTGCCGATCCACCACTGATAGGTCATATAGACCGTACCTTTATTGATGCGATCGTCCACCTCGGCTCGCGTGATGATCTTTCCCCGGCGGGAGAATACCCAGACCATGTCGTCCTGCTTGATTCCGCGCGCTTCGGCGTCAGCAGGATTGATGTGTACAAAGCCCGGTTCCTCGGCAAGAAGTGAAAGCGTTGAGCAATTGCCCGTCATCGACCGGCAGGAGTAATGCCCGACCTCTCTCACCGTGCAAAGAATAAGGGGATACTCCGCATCCGGCATCTCCGTGGGACGTTCATACTCGTGCGCGATAAGGCGCGCTTTCTTGTCGGGAGTTGAAAACTGCCCTCCCAGGAACAGGTCGGGTGTTCCGGGATGATCAAGCGCGGGAATAGGCCACTGTGCGTGCCCGACTCCTTCCATCCTTTCGTAAGTCGCTCCGTAGACCGCCGGCCAGAGAGCGCGAAGCTCATTATCCCATATCTCTTTTGTATTCTTATAGTTTATGGGATGTCCCATGCGGGTCGAAAGATCGGCGATTATGTCCCAATCATGGCGGCATTCGCCTTTCGGCGGCAGAGCGGCTTCAAAGCGCTGAAACGTGCGGTCGCAGGCTGTGAAAACGCCTTCATGTTCGCCCCATGAAGTCGCTGGCAGCACAACATCGGCAACGGCGGTAGTCTGCGTCATAAAGATGTCCTGACAGACGAAGATTTCCAGTCCGGCCAGTTGCTGCGCAAGACGCTTTGTGTCAGGTTCCGTTTGCAGGGGATCTTCCCCGAAATTGTAAAAGGCGTGAACCTTGCCTTCTTCAATGAGATGCCCGATATTTGAGACCTTGTATCCTTCATGATCCGAAAGCCGTTCCACCGGCACGCCCCAGGCTTTCGCGAATTTTTCGCGAGCGGCCGGATCGACCACGCTCTGGTATCCGGGGAAAACGTTCGGCAGCGCGCCCGTGTCGCAGGCGCCCTGTACATTATTTTGACCGCGCACCGGGGCAAGGCCTGAATTAGGTTTGCCGATCTGATGCGTAATGCAGGCGATCGCCGCTAAGGTATGCACCGTTTCGACATTCTGCTTATGCTGCGTTACACCCATCCCCCAGCAGAGGATGGAAGAAGGCTCGGCCTTGGCATACATGCGCGCGGCCCGCAGCATCATCTCAGGCTCAATCCCTGTAATGCTTTTCGTGCGTTCCGGCGTATAGGTTTCGATGACCTTCCACCACTCGTCAAAACCGGTTGTGTGCTCGTCGATAAATTTCCGGTCATGAAGGCCCTCATTTACGATCACATTCGCGAAAGTATTGAGGAACGCGACATTACAGCCGTTGTTGATCGGCATGTAAATATCGGCGATGCGCGCGGTCTCGATAAATCGAGGGTCGGCCACGATGATCTTCGCGCCTTTTTCCTTAGCCTTGATTACGCGGCGCGCCACTATCGGATGCGACGCGTTCGGGTTGTATCCGAAAATCATCAGACACCCGGCGTCTTCCATGCCGGGAACGCTGACGCTCATGGCGCCCGCTCCTACTGTGTCACCCAGACCGATGACTGTGGGAGCGTGTCAAGTACGGGCACAGTTGTCTATGTTGTTTGTCCCGATACATGCCCGCGCGAAACGCTGCATAATCAGGTTTGCCTCATTGCCGGCGCCGCGGGAAGAGCCGGTGGTCATGATCGCGTCGGGCCCATATTTCTCTTTTACCGCAAGCAGCTTTTCCGCGACAAAATTCAGCGCGTTATCCCATGACGCCCGCTTAAAAGGCGCTCCTTTGGCCGGGCGCACCAGGGGATGATAGACGCGCGGAGTCAGGATCCTGGTATCATTGAGAAAATCGTAGCCGCAAAGCCCCTTGAGGCAAAGCTCGCCTTCGTTAATTTTCCCCTTCAGGGGTTCCGTGCCGACAACAACGCCGTCTTTTACCAGAATGTTTAGCTTACAGCCACACCCGCAATACGGGCAAACTGCCATGTACCCTTCCATAAACGTTGCCTTCCTGCATGATGCATTATCATTTTTCCTATTTTTTGCATCCGAAAAATTATAGTCCTCGCATCCGCAAAAACAAGCCGAATTTAATACGGGAGGCGCGCGCCGTAAAAATTATAGATAGAGCGTATTCAAAAAGCATATGCTGTTTCTTCTCAATTAACCGTTCCAACGGATTCCCATTGCGCCGACGCTTCGTCTGTTTTTCGGCTACCTCAGGTAGTTCTACATATCATTTTTTAAGCGCGACACAAAAGATTATTACATGACGCCCCGAATAAGCTATAAGCTAATGACAAACGCACGCCAAACTTCGTAATAAATCCGGGCCAAACTTCGTAGTAAATCCGAGCCAAACTTCGTAATTTGCATTTTCGTGTTATCATGGCGGCGTTCTCCGGATATCGAAATATGAAATATATTACAAGGGTTACGGACGGCGCTGTCAAAGAAAAGCTGCAAGGTCTCGGCGGGCTGATGATTGTCGGCCCGAAGTGGTGCGGCAAGACTTCAACGGCGGAACAGTTTTCAAACAGCGCGGTATACCTTGACGATACCGAAAATGGAAACAGCCTCATACAGGTTGCTTCGCTGAATCCTTCAATATTACTCAAAGGCGCAAGTCCCCGGCTGATTGACGAATGGCAGCTTGCACCAGGCCTTTTTGACGCGGCCCGGCGGGAAATCGATAAGCGCGGGACCGGCGGTCAATTCATTGTCACCGGATCGACAACGCCACCAAAAGAAAAAACCAGGCATTCCGGAACCGGACGTTTTTCATATGTCCGCATGTACACCATGTCGTTGTACGAATCCGGGGATTCGAACGGTTCCGTATCCCTGGCCGATCTTTTCAATGGCAGGCCGGATTTGGGGTCGCCGTCAAATCTGTCAATAGAAAAACTCGCCTTTTGCATCCTGCGGGGCGGATGGCCGGGCGCGCTTCAGATGAGCGACAAAGCGGCGTTGAGCGTGGCAAGGGATTATTTGCGCTCGCTTGAAAACAATGAATGGATATATTCGTCGGACAAGAGAATCAAGCGCAATCCGGAAAAAATCAAAGCGCTGCTTAGATCGTATGCCCGAAATACGGCCACATCCGCTTCAATCGAAACGATTCTGAGAGATACCTTGGAGGCCGGAGGAAAAGTATCCCGTTCAACAGTGGATGACTACATTCGGGCGCTTCAAAGCCTTTTTGTGATAGACGATCAGCCCGCATGGAGCGTTTCGCTTCGATCAAGAACGCCGTTGCGGCAGACGCCCAAGCGGCATCTGACCGACCCTTCGCTTGCCGCCGCGGCCATCGGCGCGACACAGGACAAGCTTTTAAAGGACTTTAATACTTTTGGATACCTGTTTGAATCCCTCTGCGTCAGAGACATTCGCGCCTATGCCGCCGCGAACGATGCCGCCGTTTTGTATTACAGGGACAAAACCGGCCTGGAAGCGGACATCGTCGTGGAAAAAGCCGGCGGCGCATGGGGAGCCATGGAGATCAAACTTGGCGGCAATCAGGAAGATGAAGCGGCAAATAATCTTCTCGGCCTGGCATCGCGCGTTGACGTTTCAAGGTACGGCGAACCCGCTTTCCTGGCGGTTGTAACAGGCGGCAAATATCCATTCAGGCGAAAAGACGGCGTATTTGTGATTCCCGTCGGCTGCATGTCGCCATAGCCGATATTAAGCCGCCTCACGGCGGCCAGTGGTTAGCGATCAGTGACCAGTGGTCAGAAAAATCCGCCGTGAACCATAGATGGTAACTTCCGGAATGAAGTTATTGGCGAGTGCGCGTCCCGATATTAATTATCTGTCGCCCGCGCGGGAAATTTTGTAGTAGAATTTTTGTTTATCAACAAATTGTTTAAAGGAAAGGATGGCACATATGTTCTCAGTAAAAAGTTTCAGCGGATTGGCGGCGGCGCTTTTAATTGCAATCGTTGTTTTGGCCGGTTCCGGACTGGTGACGGCACAGGACGGGGCAGGCGTCTGGAAAGACGGCGACACCGGGTTGACATGGGCGGGCAAAGATAACGGAATGCCCATAACCCCGAGCGAAGGCAATTCTTATTGCGACAGCCTGAAAACGGGCGGCCTTGACTGGCGACTGCCGACAATCGACGAAGTTGAGACCGTCTACGACGCAAAAGCGAAGAAACAATTCAGGACAAAGGGCACGATAGAACTCAGTGAAGCCTGCGTATTGACCGGTTCTACCAATCGCGGGGGAGATACGTTTACGTTCTGTTTCAATTCCGGAAGCCGCAATATCGGCGGCGGCGGCGGCTGCGGCACTACCGCGCTGGCGCTATGCGTAAGCGGCGGCTCAAAATAGCCGATTCATTTGTTTA
>JAIRVC010000208.1 GCA_031254095.1 Acidobacteriota bacterium | reverse complement strand
TCGGCGCGCCCGCCGAGTCACTGACGGCCTTTGCCACAAAACAGTTCGACGACTATTCAAAGTATGTATTCAGCATGGGCGATCCGGTTGAGCGTGTGAAAAACGCGGAGACAACTTTTCCGGAAGACTGCAACAAAGCATACGACCTCGGCATCCGCCGCTGCACGATATGAAACGTTAATTGTCAGTTTTTCTATTGCTTTTGCTGTCAAACGCTTTTCCGGCGCTTGCGCGGAACACCGCCGTTCAGAACGCCGCGGAGATACGCCTCGCGCTGGAAAAGCTGAATGTGCTTGGTTCGGTGCTGTATATCGGCGCGCACCCGGACGACGAAAACACAGGGCTGATCGCTTACTGGGTCAAAGAAAAAAAGTATCGGGCAGCTTACCTTTCCACCACTCGCGGCGACGGCGGGCAGAATCTCATCGGAACCGAGAAGGGCGCCGATATCGGCATTCTCCGCTCGCAGGAATTGCTCGCGGCGCGGAACATGGACGGCGGGGAGCAGTTCTTCACCCGCGCGATTGATTTCGGCTATTCCAAATCGGCGAAAGAAACTTTCGAGATCTGGGGATATGAAAAAATCCTGGCGGATACAGTATGGGTCATACGGAATTTTCGTCCGGACGTGATTGTTTTGCGCTTCCCGACCGAGGAAGCCAGCGGCAACCACGGACACCATACGGCGGGATCGATTCTGGCGGCGGACGCGTTCGCGGCGGCGGCGGACGCCTTGCGCTTTCCCGATCAGCTTAAATATGCTCAAACATGGCAGGCCAAACGTATTCTTGTGAACCAGTCCCGTTTCGGCGGCGCGCCGGTGGCGGAAGGATTGCCCTCCGTGGATATCGGCGTTTACAATCCGCTGCTCGGCCGGTCATACAATGAAATCGCCGCGCTCAGCCGTAGTATGCACAGAAGCCAGGGATTCGGCGCCATTCCGTCAAGCGGTTCACAGATGGAATATTTCAGGCTACTTGCCGGTGAGCCGATAACTGCGGACATCATGGAAGGCATCGATACTTCATGGAAGCGGATTTCGGGCGGCGAAGCTGTCGGACAGATGATCGAAAACATCCTGAAATCATATAACGTTGAATCTCCGGCCGCCGTGCTTCCTCAACTGCTTGAACTCAGGGAAAAGATGGCCGGGCTCGGCGACGATCCGCTGGTTAAGGTCAAAATGGATGAATTGGTAAAACTGATTCAGTCATGCGCGGGGATTCGCTTTGAAGTTCTTGCCGAAGATTATGCCGCCGCGCCCGGAGAAAACGTAAACGTTTCAGTCAATCTGATTCAGAGAACGGGCCGGCCGGCTCGCTTTGATTCCATCGCTTTTCCGACGCTGAATCAACGGCGTGAAATAAATCAGGACGCTCCGGACAATGTTTTGCAATCCATCAGGCACAGCGTCGCGCTTCCTGCTGATTATCCGCTTTCGCAGCCGTACTGGCTGCTGCTGCCCGAAGAAAAAGGTTCGTTTGCCGTGGAAAACGAGCGGTTGATCGGCATTGCGGAAAATCCGCCGTCGATTCCGGTTGAAGCCGAAATTACGCTTTTCGGTAAAAAAATCGTAATTACCGCGCCGGTGCGCTACCGCTGGTTAGAACGCGACGAAGGCGAAAAACAGCGTCCTTTTGAAGCGCGCCCTCCGGTTACGGCTGATTTTAAGCGGACTGTTGCGGTTTTTCACGCGGGCGAAGAAAAAGAAATAACCGTTACGCTAAAAAACCACGCCGCGGCGAGCAAGGGAACAGTCGGTCTAAGAACGCCGCAGGGGTGGCAGGTTTCGCCGGAAAATATTTCTTTTGAATTCGCGAAACGGCACGATGAAAAGACCGTCGTTTTCCGCGTCAGGCCGCCAGCCGGCGCGAAAACCGCGGATGTCCGCGCCGTGGTTTCCACCGGCGGCAAGGAATACGCATATTCACTGACGGAAATTATTTATCCGCATATTGATTCACAGATTCATTTCAATGACGCCGCCTTGCGCCTGGTTCCGCTGGAAGCAAAAATCCTGCATAAAAAGCTCGGCTACATTATGGGTTCCGGCGACGATATTCCGGAAATCCTGAAAGACATAGGATATGACGTCACCCTGCTTGACGACGAGATGCTTACGGCCGAAACGCTTTCCGGATTTGATGTCGTCGTCGCCGGTATCCGCGCGTATAATACCCGCGGGCGGCTTAAATTCGCACAGCCTCTGCTGATGGATTTTGTAAAAAACGGCGGAACCTATGTCGTGCAATATAACGTCAATACCGGATTGCAGACAACGGAGATCGGCCCCTATCCCTTCAGCGTCGGGCGCGACAGGATTGTCGAGGAAGACGCTGATCTGCGTTTTCTGGCGCCGTCGCATCGGTTGATGAACGCGCCCAACGCCATTACGAAAGATGATTTCGAGAACTGGGTGCAGGAACGCGGGCTTTATTTCACCGAAAAATGGGATTCGCGTTACACGCCTCTTTTCGCGGGACACGATACGGGAGAAAAAGATCTGGAGGGAAGCACGCTTTATTGCGAATACGGCGACGGCGTTTTTATTTACACCAGCCTCGCCTTTTTCCGGCAGCTTCCCGGAGGCGTTTCCGGCGCGTTCCGCCTTTTCCAGAACATGCTGGAGGCGGGTAAATAATAATGAACGATGATATCCAGCCGGATAATGATTATGATTCGCCGGAAGAACGTCCGCCTGTTTTCCGGACATGGCGGCGGATGTATTTTGCGGTGCTCGGCAATCTGATTCTGCTGATGGTGATTTTCTATATTTTGACACGGGTATTTTCATAGGAAACACTGATTAATTGCCTGAGCGGGCGAATTGCCAAATTGTTTACGGCGGCGCGGTGCTCGTAACCTCGACATATCGTTGATATATGCCTCGGCCCCTCGGCTCCGTGCGCCTCGCACTTCATCCCGCGCAGGTAATTAATCAGCGATACAAGTAAGTAAAATCAACCACTTACGTGGGCTATTAATTGTTTACCCTACATAGTATACCACATTATTGATGAATATCAACAGAACATTATCGTATACATGCGCAC
>JAIRVC010000185.1 GCA_031254095.1 Acidobacteriota bacterium | reverse complement strand
TATTTTAATCAAGCTCCGCCCGATGATTTACCTGTTCTGTCAAAACGAGGAAGCCTGCAACGGCGCCGAGATGTGCGAACTGTTCATCCTCAAGTTAATGAGCGCCTGCGGCTTTGGATTTTCCGGCGGCGCCATGGGCGTCAACCTCGGTCTGGTCGGCGCGCTTGGCCGTCATATCGGAAAATACGATATAGCAAAATTCTTCGGCCCGAAAGCCAGGTAGCGCCGATGTTCCGCTCACTGTAAAGCGTTGATTTATAGTGAGCGGGACGAGATTTATTTGCGTAAAGGATGATATATATGGGGCTGGCTGGAATCGTGATATCCGCATTCGTATTCATACTTTATGGGATATGTATCGCAGCCGTTATCTGGATCATTCTCACGCTGAATCGAATTCGTAAAGTTCTGGAAGCGATTCAGAATAGACTGGAAACAGTCGAGCAATCTCTCAAAAGAACTTAATTATCAGTAGCGGGCGGGTTCAAATTTCTCAAAAATCCTGCTATACTCCGCAAGTTTTTACGTATGCGCCCGTAGCTCAGTTGGATAGAGCATCTGCCTTCTAAGCAGAGGGTCACAGGTTCGAATCCTGTCGGGCGTACCAATAAAATCAACAACATACATCGATTCAGGAAACTCCAACTCGGCAAAAAGGTAACAAATAGGTAACAGGCAAAAGTTTTTTGTGCGCCTCGAATTTTTTGAAGTTTTCCGGGTTAAATGTTGACGTGAATGCGAAAAATCTTTTCCGTGTGGTTTCGCGGGAAAAGAAATATCGGCAACCTCCGAAAACCTCAAAATCAAGGCTTGCGACTGAGGCAAAAGCGGAGTTTACATATAGGTAAATGAGTATTTTGCCGCAAGGAGTAACGCAGAGTTTGGGGTTTTCGGAGGTTGCCTATCGTTCCGAAGGTATTATAAGCTCGCCCTGTGGCCGCCGTAAGGCGGCTTCCCTGTGAACTGAAGATGCGTTATTATTAATAAGTTTATCGCTTTGTAATTAAAAGGAGCTTGACATGAAAAAACTGACGTTGGCCGTTCTGGCGGTTGCATTTACCACAAGTATGGCAGGGGCGGGAATCGTTGATCGCATCGTTGCCAAGGTCAATGACGAAATTATAACTTTGTCCGAACTCAGGCGGGAAACGGAACCCTTCCGCCAGGATATCATGAGCAAGGCTCCCGCCGCGCAGCAGGAACAGGCGCTGAAATCCATGGAAGAGCAGATTCTGAATAGAATGATAGAGGAGTCGCTTATATATCAGAGAGCGATAGAGCTGGAGTTCAACGCTTATGTCGAAGATGACGTTTCGTCCTACATACAGGAAATCATGAAAGACAACGGCTTCAAGGATACGGAGGAATTTGAAAACGCTCTGGCGCAGCAGGGGCAGAGCATGAGAACCTTCCGCGAGACCATTGAAAGGCATATGGTTTCCCAGGCGCTGGTCAGCAGTTTTATTGATTCGCGCATAAGCCTGCTGACGCCGGAAATCGAAAGGTATTACCAGAACAACCAGGCGAATTACACCACCCCCGAAGAAGTCACCCTCAGTGAGATTATTCTGGATACGTCCAAGGGCGTTTCGGAAGCGGAAGCCCTTGCGACCGACATCGCCGAGCGCGTGCGGCGCGGAGAGTCTTTCGCGGAGCTTGCCGGCCGGCATTCCAAAGGCGCTACGGCGGCCAAAGGCGGCGGAATCGGAACTTATGTTATCGACAAACTGAACGAAGGAACCCGTAAAGCGCTCGTTGGCGTCAACGAAGGCGAAGTTTCAGCGGCGCAGAAATCGCCCGAAGGGCTCATCATCTATCGCGTTGATGTCCGCAAATCGGAGACCGTCAAGCCGCTGGACGAAGTAAAGGATGAGATCAAGGAAATTCTCCGCCAGCAGAAACGAAATCCCGAATATGAGCGTTTTATGACGCAGCTCAAGGAAGAAGCGTATATACAGATTTTCCCGGAAATGCCGTAAGGAAAACACTGAACTACTACAATTATTTCACTGAAATTGAAGAGCATTTTGTAAGGCGGCGCGGAAAACACCTGCTTGTGTCGCCGATGGACTGGCATCTTATCGCTTCGTGGCGCGATGCCGGCGTTCCCCTGAATGTCGCGCTACGAGGCATTGACATTGCCATGGACGGTTATTACGACCGTCGGGCGTCCCGCGGCGCGTCGAAGATCAACAGCCTTTGTTACTGCCATGACGCCGTTATGGAGGCGTATGCCGGCTATCTGGAATCGCGCGTCGGCCAGGCGCCGCAGGACGCGGGAACTGAATCCGGCGCCTGTGATTCGCCGGATTCAAACGATGAAGAATTCGGCAGGGACGTCATTTTAGTTTTTCTCTCCGAAAAAATTTCTGAAATAGAATCGCTGCTCGCGAAACAATGTAGATGCGGCTCTCCGGAAAATATTGAGCGTGCGCTACAGCGGCTGCGTGAAATTGCGCTGGATGTCAAAGACGGCTCACGGCCGGATACCGAGGCGATTGAGCGCGACCTCGGCATTCTGGACAGCCTGCTTTGTGAGGAATTGCGGACGTGGATCAGCGCCGAAGAACGGGAAGCATGGGAACAGGAAGCGAAAAAGGATAAAATATTAAAGGTTTATAAAAAGCAGCTTCCAAAAGAGCATTACGAGAAAATGCGCGAGAACTTTTTCCGGGATAAAACCAGGAAAAAATTCCACATCGGCGAGTTGAGCCTGTTTCGGATATGAAATATCCGGGAGGATGAAAAAATGGAAGAAACAACAATACCCGATTATCCCAGGGGGATTACATTCGAACAGGTTTGGGCGGCTTTGATGGAGGACAGGAAGCGCAACAAAGAGACTTGGGAACAGATGAAAAAAACCTTCGAAGAAGCCGAGAAGCGGAGCAAGGAAGCCGAGAAACGAAGCAAAGAACTCGATAAACGTATGGGCGATCTATACAATCGTTTCGGGGAAATCGCGGAACATCTGGTTGCTCCGGGCATAGCAAAACGTTTTAACGAACTGGGATACCATTTTGGAAGCATAGCGCCCGGCGGTTACAGAATAGTTGGCGAAGATGGAAAGATTAAAACGGAAATAGACATACTGCTGGAAAACGATGAAACCGTCATCGCAGTGGAAGTGAAGACGAAGCCCGCGGTCAAGGACGTGGAACATCACATCAGGCGGCTGGAAATATTGCGGGAATACCGGAACAGGCGTCACGATGATCGCAAGATAATGGGCGCGATAGCGGGCGCCATTTTCGGCAAGGAATCGAAGGACGCGACCCTTGAAGCCGGCCTGTACGTAATCGAGCAATCCGGCGATACCATGAAGATAGACATACCTCACGATTTTGTTCCCGGCGAATGGTAAAAGACGCCTTTATTGTTGACGCTGAAAAACTGCTTTACGGCGGCGACGCGCTGGCGCGGCGCGGCGACGGCAAGGCGGTTTTTATACCTTACGCGCTTTCAGGCGACAGGCTCCTTGTGCGGGCGATCGCCGAGAAAAAGAACTTCGTTCGCGCGGAAATACTTGAAATTTTGACGCCGGGCGACGGGCGCGTTGCTCCAGCGTGTCCGCATTTCGGAAAATGCGGCGGCTGCCACTGGCAGCATGTCGAATATTCCCGGCAGATCGAGGCTAAAAGGCTTATTCTCGAAGAACTTTTTCGCCACCGTTTTCCGGAAACCGGACAAATGACGATTGCCATGCGGCCATGCCCGCGGCCTTTTGGCTATCGGTCGCGCGCCCGTTTGCGTTATCGCGCCGGCGATAAAACCGCCGTCGGATTTTTTCGCGGCGGTTCGCATTTCATCGAAAATATAGAAAACTGCCCGCTTTTACTGCCGCGCCTTAATGACGCGCTGCGATCTCTGCGGCGGATTCCGCTTGAACGGTTAAAGGCAAATAGCAGAAATCACATTCAGGAAATAGACATCGCCTGTTCCGAAGAGGACGGAAAATGGGCGACGACAAAAGACGGCGACAAAACACCTCTGCGGAAAACATTCGGCGACTTTACCTATAACGTTACAGCCGGGACATTTTTTCAGGCCAATGATTTTATGACCGGCGCGCTTGTTTCGCACGTCATGGAATGTGTTTCGCAAAACTCCGGCGAGGCGCTCGACCTTTTTTCCGGCGTTGGATTATTCTCCCTGCCGCTGTCGCGCCGTTTCAGAGCCGTTACCGCGGTGGAATATTCCCGTGAATCGCACAGGCTTTGCGAGATGAACGCCGCCCGGTCTGGAATTGAAAATCTTAAAGCCGTCCGCGGCGATGCCGCCGGGTGGCTGAATTCGCAAACCTCGCCGCGTTTTGACTGCGTTGTGCTCGACCCGCCGCGCGCGGGCGCCGGATCCGGCGTCATGGAGCAGGCTGGACGGCTTGCGTCAAAAACGATTGTCTATGTTTCATGCGATCCGCAGACATTGGTAAGAGACCTTGAACGGCTTGACAGTAATTGCTGGCGCATCGTTTCCGTAACGGGATTCGACATGTTTCCGCAAACCTACCATTTTGAAACGGTCGTAACGCTCTTAAAGTCGGCTTGATTCTGAATTTCAAAAACCAAAGTTCGCGTGAAAAATACTCGTCTCATAAATTTATTCGTGTTCATTCGCGGTTTTAACAAATTGTTGTCGCCGGACGCGAGCAGGCTGTCGTCAATGCCGATGGCGGCCGTAACCCTGGCTCTGATATTCGGAATCGCGCTGGCTCGCGCGTGGAATGCCTACAATTTCGCTGGCGTCGCGGCGGGAACGCTGCTTTTGCTCGCGGCCTCCGCGCTTGCGCTTTACCGCAACAGGCTTGCGCCGGCGTGGGCCGCCGCGATAACGGCTGTCGCCTGCTGCGGGATGCTGCTTGGATTCGCGCACCGTGATTCATTCCCGGATAACGACATCCGCGCGCTTTTAAACGGCGGTGTTTTTCCTCTGGACGAGCCTCTTGCTTTTGACGGCTGCGTGATTGAGGAAAGCGAGCTGCGCGAAACCGACAGCGCCGCCACAATCGAGTTTCGCGGTATTCAGCAACAGGGCCGGTGGATTGCCGTGCGCGGCAAGGGGATTTTAAGCGTCAATCTTCCCAATGAAGAAATCTTCACGGATCAGCCGCCCGCTCTTTTGCGCGGCGACAGGGTACGCGGCTGGGCTGTGTGGCGCAAGCCGCGCAACTACGAAAATCCCGGTTCGGAAGACAGGGTTGCGCGCCTTGCGCGGCGCGGCGTTTTCCTGCTTGGCCGCGCGAAATCCTTTCAACTGATTGAGACCCTTCCCGGAGACTGCGCGAGTCGCGCCGATAGATTCGCAAACGCCGTTCGCGGCCGTGTGCGCGAAAGCCTCAAAGCGGTCGAACCCGGATCGGACGGCGGCGAAACCGGCGACAGGCGGCGCGCCATCCTCGCAAGCCTGATTATCGGCGATTATTCCGGCCTTTCGTCTGAAATACGGGAAACGTTTCAGAATACGGGAACCTTTCATGTGCTGGTTGTTTCGGGTATGCACGTCGCGTGGATCGCCGGAGTTTTGTTTTATATTCTCAGGCGTTTTTTCATACCGGAACGGGTTTGCCTGGCGCTTTCGGCGCTGGCCGTTTTTGCCTATGCCTGCGTCGTTGGTTCACAGGCAAGCATAGCGCGCTGTCTCTGGGTATTTATCCTGTTTTTGGCCGGACGCCTGTTGTTTCGCCGCGCCGACGCAATGAATATTCTTTTCGCCTCGGCGCTTTTTTTACTTGTCCGGAACCCGGACTGGCTGATGGAAACGGGCTTTCAACTGTCGTTCCTGTCGGTCGCGGCGATTGTCCTTACCGCTTCGCCCATAATCGACGGATTTTTAAGACCCCTTTTTGATCCTTTACGGAACTGCGGAGACTGCACGCGAATCTTTACCAGGCCCGGCCGCCGGCACAGGATCGGCCGCCTTATCCGCACGCGGTGCGAACTTTTAGCCGAAGCCGCAACGGATCGTTTTTTCCCTTGGGCGCTTTCCGGATTCTTCTGGTTTTTCAAAAAGGCCGGCGGCGCGGCGCTGGCGGTTGCAAGCATGATCGTCGTATCTACGGCGGTGCAGCTCTGGATAGAGCCGCTGCTGGCGCGCTATTTCAACCGGCTGAGCTGGATAGGCCCGCTGGCGAATGTTGTCGTCGTTCCGCTGTCGTCCCTTACTCTGGCCGCGGGCATCGCGGGCGCGGCGGCTTCGTCGGCGGGCGTCGAAACGGTTATCAGGCTGGCGGGAAGCTGCGCCGCGCTGCTTTCAGGCGCGGCGGAGGTCTTTGAGCGGATTCCGGGCGCGTGGCAGCGCTGTCCCACCCTGTCCGGCGCGTGCGTCGCCGCGGGAATCCTTATGTTTCTTTTATGGGGGCTGTTTAGCCGGCGCGGGCGCTGGATACCCTGTCTTTACGCCGTGATTCTGCTCGCCTGCGCCGCGTTCGGAATCGCTCCGCTGCCGGAGATCTTCCGGGGCGGAAACGGGCAGTGGCCGAAAGGCGCTCCCGTACTGAAACTCACGTTTCTTGATGTCGGGCAGGGGGACGCCATTGTTATAAGGTTCCCGAACGGCCTTGTCAGAACGCTTGACGCCGGCGGGTACTACAATTTTCAGACGGAGGGTGAACGCGCCTTTGGCTTTGACGTCGGCGAAGCCGTGGTCAGCCGGTATCTGTGGCATGAGTGGGTAACCGCGCTGGACTCGGCGGCGATTTCGCACACTGATTCCGACCACGCGGGCGGACTGCCGGCCTTGATGAAAAATTTCAGAATAAAAAGGTTTGACTACACACCGGCGGGCGCAAACTCAAAAACGCTGGAAAGACTGCTCGGCCTTGCCCGGCGCCGGAAAATTTCTGAAAATATCGTAACAGCCGGCATGGAAGAAAATATCGGCGGGGTTGTCATACACGCGCTTCATCCCGCCGCTGACGCTGAACTCCTGACCGCAAATGAAAGCTCCCTTGTCTTTCACCTGACGTATAAACATTTTTCGGCGCTGCTTACGGGCGATCTGGAAAAATCCGGCGAAGCGGAAGTATTGCGCCGCGCAGGCAATCCCGTCGCGCAGCTTCTTAAAGCGGCGCATCACGGCGGCCGGTCTTCGACTTCCGACCTTTTGCTGGAAAAAACGCGCCCGCGCTGGGCCGTCATTTCCGCCGGACGCAACAATCCTTACGGACACCCGTCGCCCGATGTGCTCACGAGGCTGAAAAATCACGCCGTGCGGACTTTTGTCACAATGGATCATGGCGCGGTGACTTATGAAACGGACGGAGAGCGTTACGTAATCCGCAGTCACGTATATGGAGTAACGGAAAAAGGCGAATTATGAAAGCTAACCCGGATTATCGTACCTGCCAAGCTGTTTGAAAAACGTGTAGGTATCGGCAACATCCCAGTGTTCGGCGATTTTTCCATCCTGTATGCGGAACATATCGACAACATCAAAATCCAGATGATTGCCGTCAGGCGGCGCGCCCAGCCACGGAGCGCCCGTATGCGTTCCGGTCGTGCGGCTGTGCATCCACACGTAATCGTCTTCGGCGATAATATTTTTGATCGTATAACTGAAATCCGGGACGGCATTAAATATCGTTGTGAAGAATTCAACAAATCCGGCCCTGCCCTGAGCGCAGTCCGTATTATGCTGGATGTAATCGTCCCGAATAAATTCTTCAAGTCCGTCAAGTTCATGACGGATAAATACCTTGTCGGCGAAATCCTTTATGAGCTGTTTGTTCTTTTGAGCGTTATTCATTTTTCCTCGCACGATTTTTGGCGGAAGCGGACGGAAGTTTTTATAACATAATGGGTTTCCGGCTTCGCTCCTGGCCGGCGCCGTGATCATTTTATAATACGTTTGTTTCAGCCATGAAAAACACTATGCTTATACCACAAGCATCAAATAAGTTTAAGGAAATGCCATATGCAGGGGAATAAAGGGATGGATCAGTTTACCGATATTATGCGGATCAGGGATAACATTGAGCGGTGGGCGGTTTACCGCGACGCGTTGATGTGGAATGAATTTCGTGAGCTATGGCATCCCGGCGGCGTTATGACGGCTACCTGGACCGAAGGCACATATGAAGATTTTATAAAAATCACTGAAGAAGGGGTCAAACACGGGCTCAGCATTTTGCACGTACTCGGCGGCAGCGCCATAGAAGTAAGCGCAAACCGCGCGGTGGCGATGACCAGGTTCATGATTCTTCAGCGCGCCCCGCTGGACGGCATCCTTTGTGACGTCACCTGCTATGCGCGGCACTATGATCTGTGGGAAAAACGCGCGGAGAAATGGGGACTGGTCTATCGCGGAACGATTGCTGATAAAGACCGCGTGGATCCGGTAAACATTGATGAAAAGCCCGTCCTTAATCAGGCGTTATTGGATCAATTCCCGATGGAGTACCGTCATCTGGCCTATCTTCAAACCAGGGCCGGATATAACGTAAATAAAGACTGTCCGAGAATGAGCGGCGGAAAATCTCTGACGGAGCTCTATGCAAAAGGAAAAAAATGGCTGAATGGCGAATAAATATCCGCCGGAGATGTGATGGCAGGCCGCCTGACGGCGGCCAGTGGTCAGTGATCAGAAAAATCCGCCGCGAACCATAATTGGGGTAACTTCTGGAATAGCCGCTATAGGCGGGACATGAGAGCGCGGGCGTCCCGCCTGCGGAATAATTAACAACAAATGTTAAATCGTGAATTAACGCAACAAATCGGGAAGATCATTCCAGACTATGATTTGGATGGATACATTTTGCGCCGGCCGCCGATATCGAAGCCGCCGGCGCTTCCATGTCTTTTGCAATTACGTCATAAGAAACAATTTATCCCTTAGCCTCCGGTTGCGGTCTGGCCTTTTTTGATATGAATTTTCTGCTGCATGTCCATACCGATCATTTTCTGGCTTGTATGTATCTTTACCACAAAGACATGAAGCATCGCGCCCATCAGAACAAGTATCAGCAACGCCGCTATCAGTGCTACTCCCGATTCATTTCCGTTTTTCATCACAGCCTCCTTTCATCTCATCGTCGCTCACGGACGGCCGCGTGGAACGGCCGTCCGCGTAAATACATCCGGAACATGTTCACAGAATCATATAGTTTGGTTATCGCAGGCGGCTCGCGCCTGCGATACCACGTCACTTCACCAGGTGGGCAGCAGATCCTCACCTCCACCGGTGGGAGGAGTTGATGGTCGATTGGTAATAAATTCTAGAACCGAAACCTGTTCATTCGTGCCTCTAACGACCGCCACCCTTGTCAGTATAAGCTGTCCGCATTCTTCCGTTACCGTGTCCGTGATAATGTACTCCTTTGTATCAAATGTGTAACCGCCCGCGGACGGTTCAGGCGTCATACGGATCCTGTATTCATAGATTCCCGTTTTTTCATAGTCCCAGGTTCCAAAACCTTTTCCATTATTGCTGACGGAAACTTTAACGTTTTTTATTCCAAAATTAGAATTGGAGCCCAGCGGCTCTAATGTGAATGAAAAAAATTTGCTCATGTCGCCGCTGTTGCCCGTCATTAAAAGTCTGACAGGCGTGTCGGGCATCTGTTCTCTAATCGGCGGAATCGGTTCCATGTCGGCACAATAATCCGGATCAAGTTTGCCGGTGTATCCGCGTACCGCTACTCTGCCCGTCTGGTTGAGCGCAACGCGCTGGTCGCCGCCCGGAGTAATCGGCGTTCCGGATTCGTCCCAGACGACAATGTTTACCATGCGGATATACATAACCTGCTCGGGTTTTTTTTCAAAGTAGTCCTGTTCATTTACTAAATTTGGGTTTCCGCTGAAGTAGTCTGCCGGCCTGCTGCCGCCGCCGCCGGATATATCTATTTCACTGATCGTTGGCGCAACCGCCGGGTCGACCACATCGTAGGTAAAGTTTAATCCGGTCACTCCCGGAATAAGCTGTACCGGCTCATGCAGATTGACTTGGCGCATAAGCCGCGCCGTTCTATTAATGCCGGGATCCGCGTCCAGATAATAGGTTACGTACCGAAGAAGATGGACTGTTACATTGCCTCCCTTGAAATACGTGTCAAGGTTCGCCTGATTAACCCCGGTAGGATCTAAAGGTCCTTTCGCAAAGGAAATCGTGTTCGCGGCGCTTTCGGTAACATACTGCAAAACAGCGGTGGCGCCATTTTGCAAAAGAACGAAATCACCCTTCTGAATGGCGGAAAATTTTTTTTCGTTCCCGGCCCGGGAATTGACATCGGATTTTACATTAAGACTATTTACTTTGACTGATGCGATTTCAATGTCCCTGGCATAGTCGTCAACGTAAACAATGCTCACCGCGCTGTTGCCGTTCACCGTTGAGGGCGTTATGGCGTCAAGCGTAAATCCGCTGGCGCTTTCGATGCCTTCCCTGTTTGTTGTTCTGGTAGCCTTGAGAAGAAGTATGTCGTCCGCCGTCAGTCTGGTGCAGTTGATGCTTACAACTTCTCCGCCTCTAATACATCTGTTATTTTCCCAGTTGCCGCCGGGGAGAGGTATGCCGACCGAGGGAATGAGATCGGAACCGTCAATCCTGCGCAAATCGCGCCTGATCAGGTTCAGGCTGGCCTGTATGTCCTGGTTGATTTCATTCAACTGCGATGCCGCCGAACCGGAGTCGGACATAGATTTGAAAACCGCAAAGGCGGCCGCCAATATTACAAGCGTGATTCCCAGCGCTATCAGC
>JAIRVC010000183.1 GCA_031254095.1 Acidobacteriota bacterium | reverse complement strand
ACCAGTAAAACTACTATTTCGGGCTTTTCGCCCGCCGCCAGTTTTTCCAGCGGTTTATAAACAACATATTCAAAAGGTATGTCGGCAAGCGGCAGGGCTTCAAAAAATTGTTTTGCCGTTTCGGGGTCTTTTAGAAAGCCTTCGCCGTGTTCCAGCATTGGCATGTTTTTGACGATGTTTTTGCCGATTTCGCTTTCGCAAAATTCTTTATTTCCGTTTGAAAGGAAATACTCTATCCCGCCGGGGAAATCTTTATACGTATTCCCAAAACCAAGCCCCGCGCCGCCGCCGGGGCAGCCGGAAGTCTTTCGGCTAAATACCGCGGTTTTCCCTTTGGCGGCGCTGTTCAGCAGGGCGGCTACGCAGCCGCGGCTTCCCTCGGAAAGCTCAATCGCCCCCTGGGGTTTTTCATTTGTAAAAATCACCGCGACCGGCGAATATTTCATCCGAATTGCGTTTGCTATTTTGCTTTCCATAAGAACTCTCCCTTTAGAAAACGCTGATTAATTGTCTGAGCGGGCGAATTGCCAAATTGTTTGCGGTCGCGCGGTGCTCGTAACCTCAACATATTTCTGTATATGCCTCGGTTCCTGCGCTCCGTGCGCCTCGCACTTCATCCCGCGCAGACAATTAATCAGTGTTTCCTTTATTCATCTTCTTTTCGCCTGTCGGGCAAACTTCGCCTTTCCGGTTCCTTTTCCATGTCCATCTTTCGTCTTTTTTCCTTTCGCCGTTCCTCCCACGGTTCGGACGCTTGAAGCGGACTTAAACATTTGAAGATTTCTTCGAGGCTCAGCGGTTTGCCGATATGGCCGTTCATGCCCGCCGAGATGCAGCGTTCGATATCTTCCTTAAAAACGTTGGCGGTCATGGCGATAATCGGTATGGCGCCGGCTTGAGGTAAATCCAGCGACCGGATTTGCCGTGTAGCTTCGTAGCCGTCCATTTCGGGCATTTGTATGTCCATAAAAATGGCGTCATATTTATCGGGATTTTCTCTGAACATGCGAACCGCTTCCATGCCGTTTACCGCGCAGTCGATATTGAGTCCGGTCGGCGCCATCAAGGCCAGCACGATTTCGCGATTTATGTCCACATCCTCGGCAAGCAGCACATAATGCCCGCTAAAACAATCCGGCTTGATCGCCCGGTCTTTTTCCGGCGCGTAATTCTTGTCGAGGACTTCGTTGATGCATTTGGCCACGTCGTCAAGGAACAGCGGTTTCATCAGGAATTTGTCAATGCCGGCCGATTTTGCCTCGCTTTCGATTTCGCTCCATTCGGCCGCGGAGATCATTATGACCACCGCCTTGCCCTGACTGCGCGACTTGATTTCGCGTGAAAGTTCAATGCCGTTCATGCCCGGCATTTTCCAGTCGATGAAATAAAAATCGTATTCCGGATTTTCGCGTATCAGCTTCAACGCTTCTTTGCCGCTTTGTGCGGTATCGCAACCGGTGCCCAACTGTTCGATAATTCCGGAGAAATATTCCAGGGTTTCGACTTCGTCGTCCACGGCCAGAACCCGGAGATTCCGCAGGTTGACATCGTGCGGCAGCAATTCGGTTTCCGGCATGTCCGATCTTTCCAGCTTTACGGTAAAGGCGAATGTGGAACCTTTGTCCGGTTCCGATTCAACCCAGATACTGCCGCCCATCATTTCAATAATGTGCCGGGAAATTGCCAATCCGAGTCCGGTTCCTCCGAACTTGCGGGAAGTGCCGCTCTCAGCCTGTTCAAAAGAAAAGAAAAGCCTGGTTTGCTGCTCCGGCGTGATGCCGATGCCGTTGTCGTTTACCTCAATCTGTATGACGCAGGCGCGGTCTTCTTCTTTGATCAGGCGGGTGTTCAGGCGAATCGTTCCGTCCACCGGGGTGAATTTCACCGCGTTGGACAACAGATTGGTGATTACCTGCGCCAGCCGCTGATCATCGCCGATAAGCTGCCGTGGAATTTCCTTGTCGATATTGACGCTGAAATGCTGCTTCTTTTCGTCAACGCGGAAATTAATGACATTAGTTACCTTTTGCAGCATTTTCGCAAAGTTGAAGTCCGTATAAGAGAGGTCAAATTTATTTGCCTCAATTTTAGACATATCCAGAATATCGTTGATCACGCCCAAAAGGTGATTGGAGGCGCCCTCTATCTTTTCAAAGGCATAATCCTTGCGGGAAATTCCGGTCGCCGTCTTTCCTATGGTCGTCATGCCGATGATCGCGTTCATCGGCGTGCGCATTTCGTGGCTCATATTGGATAAAAAATTACTCTTGGCCGCGCTTGCGCGCCGGGCGGCCTCGGCCGCTTTTTCCAGCTCTTTTTGCAGCTTGATGCTGTCGGTAATGTCATCCGTGCTGCCCACAAGATTGGTTGCCTGTCCTTTCTCGTTATATATCGGGACGGTATGCGAACGGTACATCTTACCGTCAATTTCGGAAATCCAGTCCTGCGGTCCCTCCGAGAAAGTTTTCTCAACGTTGGAAATAATGTCGAGGTGACGATTTTTGCTTCTGGCGATTTCGAGGTTTTTGCCCTCCAGGAAATCGGGCGTGACGCCAAGTTTTTTGAGATATAGTCCGTTGAACATCGTAATGACGCCCTCACGGTTAACGCTCCAGATGATGCCGGTATAATTCTTTAAAACGGCTTCCATCTTCGCCACGGCATCCTGTGTGCGGGTGGTCATCTCGTTTTTCATCACCGCGGCGGCTATTATAAGGCCGCCTGATTTGAGAATGTTTTCCTCGGTTTCGGAAAAGATTCTTTCATTGCGGCAATCGTCAAAGCCGATAAAGCCCCACAATTCATTTTGTATGAATATCGGCAGCACGAGTATGGATACGATCTCCTGCGGCTCAAGCTGTTCCCGCTCGGCCCGGCACATATTTTTTACAACGGAATTGACGCTTTTGCCGGCCAGAAAGGTTTTCTCCCATGTCGGAATTCTCTCGCTGTATTTTATGTTGACCGTGTACTCATTGCCCTGCTGCGGTTCGGCTTTTTCGCTCCATTCATGAATCTGGGTGCAGCACAGTTCATTATCCTTTGTGAAATTTTTCCACACATACACGCGGTCAACGTCCGCGCTTTGCCCGAGAATACTCAGGCTGTCGTTTATTGCGGAGGCGAATTCAGCCGGGCCTGCCGATATCAGCAGCGACGCCATTTTATTTACCGAACGCAGCAGGCGATCCTGTTTTTCAAGATCCTGTTCCGCTTTGCGCAAACTTCGCAAATCTGTTTGATAAACCGCAATCGCCGATCCGTCCCTGTAATGGATTTTGCGCATATGGAAATTGAGGGGGATTTCATTGCCGCGGATATTCAAAAATGTATCAAACGTAATCTCGCCATTTGTCGCGACCCGCCTGAAACGCTCAGCCAGCCCGGTGCTTTTTCTGCCTCCCGGCTGATACTCCGGTATGCACCCTGAAATATAAGGCAGGAAATTGTCGATAAAATCCTGCTTGGATGTGAAGCCGTAAAACTTCAAAGCCATCGGATTGCAGTCGAGAACCTCCATTTTGTCGCTGACGACTATGTTTACATTCGGATTGGAATTATAAAGAGATTCGCTTGTCAGCCTTGCTTCGGCCAGCGCGGCAATTCCTTCCTTGATTTTTTTATTCAGGCCGCGGGTGTAATCCTCAATTTCTTCCATCGCGGATTGAAGCCGCTCCTCGGTCTGCTTCAAATGGTCGATATTGAGGTATCCGCCCAGCATTCGCACAGGCCTTCCGTGGGCGTCATGGTCAACGATACGTCCCATGTCCGTCAGCCATATGCTGTGTCCCTGCTTATGGCGCATACGTATATCGCAGGAATAACTTTCCGTTTCGCCGTTGAGATATGCCTCAAG
>JAIRVC010000109.1 GCA_031254095.1 Acidobacteriota bacterium | reverse complement strand
AGCGTCGCGTTCGGGTCCAACTATACTCTGAGTCCGACGATGATCAACGAACTGCGTGTGGGTTACACACGCGCGTCCACCGATTACGAACGTCCCGATCGTTTAACCGGCGCAATGTTTTATTCAAACATTTGGAATGATCCACAAAATACGACTTTTCCAAAATCGTACCGCAACCCGTCGTTTGAGGTTTTCGATACGTTCTCGCATTCCAAAAACGTTCACGCCTTTAAATACGGCTTCTCGCTGCGCCGGTACGCCTTCGGCAATACCGACTACGCCGGCGCGTATCCAACGGTGACTTTTGGCAATTCCAACGGCAATACGATTGAAAATTCCTACAACAAAGAAAATTTCTGTAAACCGTCAGATGCGGTGAACAATAAATGCCCGTCGCTGCAATATAATATTTCCGAAAGCAACTACAACACGTTTGAAAATTTCTACAACAATATGCTCGGACGGCTTGAAAGCGTGAATCAATCGTTCTATTCAAATTCAAGCCTTTCCGGATGGCTTCAGGACAACTCGCCGCGGGAACGTAACTTTGTGACGTGGTCGTTCAGCGGCTTTGTCCAGGACGACTGGAAAATCAGGCCGAACATCACGCTGAATCTGGGCCTGCGCTACGAACTTTCCACATTGCCGAAAGAATCAAACGGTTATCAGGGCGCGCTGGACAGGACGGACGAAATCGGCGCTGATACTACGGACGCCATCTCCGACTTTCAGATTAAGCCGGGCGCCGGTTGGGCTAGCAGCGACAAGCTGAACTTCGCGCCTCGCGCCGGCGTTGCGTGGGACGTATATGGAACCGGCTCGACCGTCGTTCGCGCCGCTTACGGAATATACTATGACCGCATCAACAGCGGCGTTACGGATTTTATCGACCGGACGAGTTATGGATTCGACCGGAACATAACGGAATATCCGAACAAAGACGGCGCGGACTTCCGGCTGAGCGAGGACGGCTTTACCATTACGCCCGAGGCGTTCGCGCTTACGCCCGAGGCGAGACGTTCATCTTCGATCGCTATTCTTGATCCCAATTTTAAAGCGCCGCGCATCCAGCAGATGCACGCGACTCTGGAGCGCCGGTGGGCCAAGGTACTCTGGGAACTCGGCTATACGCGCACCCGCGGCACGAAGCTGTTCCAGTACCTCAACCTCAACCAGACAAAGATTTCGGATGATTTCCTGACGGCGTTTAATGAACTCAGGAACTATCTTGAGTACGGGGCGCCTCTTTCCGGCGACAACGTGATTGCCGGTTCAAGCGGTGTTTTCGGCACGGCTAATGAAGCTTTTGAAGCGCTGAACGGGTACTATTTTCGAACGGGGCAGCTTGGCGCCGTCGCCGATATTCTCGACCGGGATCATTACGATAAAATGGCCGCCGCCGGACTTTCAAGCTCCTATATCCGGAATTTCCCGCAGTTCGACCGTTTCATCTATGGAACAAACTCCGGGGAATCATGGTATGACGCCCTGCGGGCGGGCGTCCGAAAAAACGGCGCTAATTACAGCTTCAGGGCTTTTTATACCTGGAGCCGTTCCAAAGACACGCTCTCGTCGTCAGGTTCAAGCTACATAGCCAATCTGGACAGCTTCAATCCCAGTTCCGCCAAGGGTTACAGCGATTTTCACAGGGCGCATGTCCTTAATTTAGCCTGGCGTTACGCATTGCCGTTTGGGCGGGACATCTACGAGGAAACGGATCAGCCCGGATGGGTGAACGCGCTGCTTGCGGGCTGGAACGCAAGCGCGCTGGGGACTTATGAAAGCGGCGCGCGGTTCAGCGTGAATTCCGGCATGGAAAATCAGTATGCCGGAGTTTACAGCCTCGCGGATTTCGACGACACCACCGGCAAAAAGGTCGGTGAGTATTATCGGGACAGCCAGAGCAGGACGATTTACTGGATAGACCCCTCCGCCGCGCGGCTGTTTACGCTTCCGGAAGTGGGCGCGCCGGGAACATCCGAAAGAAACTTCTTTTCCGGCCCCAAATATTTCAATCTGGACGTGGCGATGCACAAAAGTTTCCGCATCCGCGAAGGGCAGGCGTTTCAGATCAGGCTGGAAGCCTACAATCTTTTAAATAACACGAATTTTGGTTTGCCTAATACGGACCTGGGGTGCGCGAGCCACATTAATCCAAACAACTCCTGTTCGTCGGTATTTGGAAGCGTCACCTCGACGGTTGGCAGTCCGCGCAGAATGCAGTTTGCGATGCGCTATCAGTTTTAAATTAGTGGTCAGCGGTCAGAATAGAAAAGCTGGCCGTTGACCGCTGAATCAGTTTTTAGAGGTTCCCAAAGGAAATTTTTTGCTATGGCGCGAGGAAAAGAATCGGACTGGATTCTGGCTTCCGCTTCCCCGCGCCGTAGCGAAATCCTGCGGCAGTTGGGATTAAGATTCACGATTGACCCTTGCCGCGACCCTGAGCCTCGGCAAAACCCATCGGAATCTCCCTCCGGTTATGTCCGGCGAATTTCACGGATGAAAGCGGCGGCGGTCGCAAAACGTCATCCTGACAGCCGCGTTATTGCCGCCGATACGATTGTTGTCGTCAATAACGCGATTCTGGGAAAGCCTTCCGATCGTGCGGAAGCCGAAGACATGCTTCGCCGGTTAAGCGGACGCCGTCATGAAGTCCTGACCGGTTTATGTCTGATAGCCGCCGGCGAACCGCGCCGCGCTTATTCTTCCGCAACGCGTTCCGAAGTTTATTTTCGCCGCATGTCGGGCGACGACATCGGCTGGTATCTCAATACGGAGGAATACCGCGACAAGGCGGGCGCTTACGGCATCCAGGGGTATGCGTCACTTTTTATCGACCGCGTCGAAGGATGCTATTTTAACGTTGTCGGCTTTCCAATATCGGAATTTACCCGCCTCTGCCGCCGCGCCAAAATCAACCTGCTTGAAAACTTATCAACAGATTTTCAGGCAGATTAACCGCCGGCTACGGCGAAAACTATAGCCAGTTCATCCCCATCCCGCACAGGCGTATCCATGCCTTCGAGAACACGAACATCCTCGTCGTTCAGATACAAATTAAAATAGCGCGCGGTGCGGAAAGAAAAAAAGCGCTCGGCGGCGGCGGGAAACCGGGCTTTGAAATTTTC
>JAIRVC010000091.1 GCA_031254095.1 Acidobacteriota bacterium | reverse complement strand
CGATCTTTCAAAAAATGCCCATAAAACAGGTGTTTTCGCGAGTCAGGCCGAAATACGAGCACAACGATTCGAGTAACCAATTGACCCTGTTCGATTTATGTTTGGGACAGTAGTGGGATCGGATATATATCTGTGCGCCTCATCCAATACAAAGCGCTTCTGCACAGCCCGAAGATTTTCATCCGCAATATCACGATAAACCTTGCTGAAAATCACATAGACGATTGCCGTTGTCAGTTCCGGCTCGCCTTCCAAATCGCGTAAATCGAAATAGCAATAACGCGCGGACTGTAGGGTGTCCCGCCCCGTATTGAAAAGTTTTCCGCGCCGTCCCGTTGTCCAGAGTTCAAAAGCCGCCGCAAGACCTGAACTGCGCGTTTCCATTTGCAGAATATCGGCCAGCATTCCAAGCGGTGGTATCGGCTCCGGCTCCGTCTGGTTTTTAAGAAGTGCGCGGTAATTGGCAAAGAACTCTTTCAGTCCTTTGCGTAAGGCTATTTCATTTGCGGGTGTGGCAAGCTCCGATCCGGCCATAATCTTCAGAAAGCCCAGGCAGAACTCAAACTGTTCTTCAGAAACTTCCAATTCCGGATTTTTAATAAGGAAAGGATTAAAGGCAAAACTTGAATCAGTGCGCGATACCCGCATGATAGCTGTCTCTTCGGGCATCTCTTCTTTCAGAAGCTCAAAAAGGTCAAGGTATGACGCCGATAAATCAACTACCCAGACCATCGGATTGACTATCAGGTGCGAGATTAAGTCTTTAACAATGAAAAAGCTTTTGCCGCCCGCCGTAGGGCCGCAGACCGCCCGATGATGCGCTTTCTCTCTGTGAGTGAATGGATTATATGCAAATACGCCCTGCAATCGGTCTTGCAGGTAGTCAACGGGATCAGTGTCGCCGGGATAGAGAATAAACGCGCTCAGAAGATCGCCCGCGTTTGCCGACAGCAGCGGTTCACGACGCGCGTAGAAGCGGTCATGTCCCGGCAGCATGGAAAAGTAGCCCGCTTTGAGATTCCGCTTTTCCGCGACGCCAAATGAACCAATCTCCTTTAAAAGGCCGATAACCTCCGCACGCCGCACGCGAAGGGTTTCTTTATCGTTCGCGCGTACAAGAATAGAAAAATGCCACCAGAAGGGAATCTCCTTATTGTTTTCTATGCGGTCGCGGAAATCGTGGACTTCCTCGGCATATAGAAGATTCTTCGGGTCGATCTTTGAAAGCGCCTGCGCAATGGGAAGATTGAAATCCAGTTCCTTGAACAGTTTTCCCTTATTCACGAAACCAAGCGATTGACGAAGAACCAATGGAAAGCCTAATTCATAGAATCTTCTGAGGTATATCGCGACAGAAGACTGCGGCGGATACTTTATTCCGATCAGCGAAAGATACTCTGTGTCGTTCACAACAAGGTATTCATCGTGAAATGTCATGCGGCTGTGCGCCAATTGCACATTCAGCGACAAATCCGGCCTGTACATTGCCGGTTCTGAATAATTGATCAGCCTGTATAGCGCTGTAAAAGACTCTTCGCGTGTCAGCTGGCGAAACCCGAACCGCGCAAATCCACGTGAAAGATTAATAAAACCCTGTTTGAGCGCTTCGGCCGCCGCATGAAACCGGTCAAGATAAAACCGGTGAATCTTTTTTTCAGAGACAAGGACGCTCCAGTTCGGCTCCTTGCGCTTTGTTGGAAAATATCTCAAGCCGCATAGGATGCAATTTGAGAAACTTCTGGAAATAAGTTCGTCCCAGAAAACCTGCTTTTTGTTCTGAACGAACCGGATCAGAGGCGGCGCTGCCGTATTGGACGCAAGCGGCACGGGTTTGGGCGTGTCTCTTATTAAAAGGTTCGAAAGCATAAATCCCGCGCCTTCGTCCGGCAATTGCTCCAGTGCAGAGCGTATGTAATAGCTGAAACTTTCTCTCTGCTCTATGGATAGACCTTCGTAGTCCAGACCTTCAAGCGTAAAAAGAATCAGTAATGAACCGTCTTTAAGCAGAATAATCGGCAATGAATAGCCGGGAAGAAAATCCACGTAAAGCAGGATATTATCCAGCTTCTGCTCCACGCGCGTGATGTTTCGATAGATGTCACTGAACCGGTCAAACCATTTCGGCACTTTTGCCATTAAGTCGTCCTAAAATAATCTGATGCTTATCAATAACTAAATTAAAGAAGCTGCCCCAAAAGATGGTACGGAGTGGCTTTTTCCAGCCACCAGCCACTAGCCACTCGTCACTAGCCACTGCCGCCGCAAGGCGGCCCAACCTGCGAATTCACTGAGTTTTTCAAATACGGCGCGTCACGGTCGATTCTGTCCTGATTCTCTAAAAACCAGCAAACGCCATGAAGCGCCGCCGTAATTAATCCGCCAAGGCAGATAATCCCGATCCTGCCAGCCGTTCCTGTGCCGGAACATATCGAATATCCGGCCGCGGTGATGAGGAGTCCGCACCCAAGCGTTAAAAACAGCTTGCTGTACGTGACTCCCCACACTTTAGGAACATGCTTGATATTGCGGTGTATGCGCTGTTCCTTCATTCCCGTTGCCCCTCTTACCTATAACTTCATTTTAAAAAGTTACCCCAAAGATGGTTCACGGCGGATTCTTCTGACCACTGATCACTAACCACTGACCACTGGCCGCCGTGAGGCGGCTACAGGAATGAATTCGCTATAAAGCCGATGAATATTCCGACTACAGCCATTACAAGTGAAGTCATCGCGTCGCCGTCGCCATTCGCAAGCTTGTAAGCCGTGCGCCCAAGTCCAATCAGCCCGATAATGCCCCCGACAAGCGCGCCAGCAGAGGCCGCAATCGAACCTATGTCGTCCATCGCTTCCTGAAACGTAGGCGCGACCGATTGCGCCCATACAGGCGCTGTGCCAATTACCATTGCCGTAAGTGCAATAAATCCCTTACGCACGTGTTTCATTATTCGCCTCCCTCCTTCTTCTTCCTGTAAAACCAGATGCCGACGCCGATAACGCCAACCGCCATCGCCGCGTAAACGATGTACATCACTTGTTGAAAAAATTGCATTGATGCCTCCATTGCCAATTACTTCGATTTTGAAGTTGCCTCAAAAGATGGTCAGCTGCGGATTGTTATGACCATTAGCCGCCGTTAGGCGGCCTGGTTCCACGAAAAACAACTAGCATGGATGGAAAAGGGCAGCGGCCCTGTGGCGCGTTATTCGCCGCCGTCCCGAATGCCAGCCGCCCGCGAAGAAAACGGATTTCTGCTTTGCCTAAAATGTAGTCGTGGAACCGCGCTGAATCCGTACTCGC
>JAIRVC010000085.1 GCA_031254095.1 Acidobacteriota bacterium | reverse complement strand
CGTCAATATCATTGATTTGAATGACGGGCCGGGAAATTCCTATTGGCATACGGATGAAGATACACCGGACAAAATCAGCGCCGGGAGCATGGAAAAAGTCGGCCGCCTCGTGCTCGCGCTTCTTTCGCGTCTGCAAAGTGGCAAGTGATCAGTGGTCAGTGGTCAGAAAATTCGCCGCGAACCATCTTTAAGGGTAACTTCTGGAATGAAGTTATAGGTTGGTGAAACGTACTTGACCATGCCGGCAGCGACCGCTAAACTATTAAGTTTGTGAAGATTATGGAAGCGCAAAGCTATGATTCTAAGCATGACGGGATACGGAACGGGAACGGCTAAAGACGATTTGTTGACCGTAGCCGTGGAAATCCGGACGGTAAATCACAGGTTCCTTGATCTGCATATCCGCGTTCCTCGCGAATACCAGTTTCTTGAAAACGACGCCGCGTCGCTTATACGCGGCGCCATCAGCCGCGGGCGCGTCGATGCCGGCGTTACGGTGATCAATCCGGAAGCGGACGCTGTCCAGATCGACTACGAACTTGCGCATAGATATCTTACGGCCGTAAATAAACTGAACGCGGAATACGCTTCTTTGTCCGGCGAGTCCGGCAAATCCGCCGCGCCGGATATGGCGCGTCTCTTGTCCCTTCCGGGGGTTTTGCGCAACAATGACGAAGCCGCCGCTGAAAGAGCGGGAGAAACCGCCGAAAATATCGCGAAATTAATGAAAGAAAGCCTGCAAACGGCTCTTGAAAGCGTGCTTGCCATGCGCCGGCGGGAAGGCGCGGCTCTCAGAGATGACATGCTGCAAAATCTTTCGGCGATAGAAAGCAATACGGACGAAATCAGAAAATTAAGTCAAAACGCTCCGGATGAGTATTTTGAAAAACTGCGCTTAAAGCTGGACAGGCTTCTGGCTCAGAGCGGGCACCAGGGCGCTATCGACCCGCAGCGCCTGGCCGGGGAAGCGGCGATCCTTGCCGATAAATGCGACATTTCCGAAGAAATTGCGCGTATGGCGAGCCACATTGAACAGTATCGCGCGCTTGCGGACGCCGGTGAAAAAACGGGTAAAAAACTCGATTTCCTGCTTCAGGAAATGCAGCGCGAGGCAAACACCATTTTGTCTAAATCCGACAATCTGGAAATCACCCATCGCGGAATTTCCATTAAAACGGACATAGAAAAACTTAGGGAACAGGTTCAGAACGTTGAGTGAAGAAAAACGCGACGGCAGCCTGGTAATTTTATCCGGACCCTCCGGGGCCGGAAAGTCGGCGCTTACAGAGTATGCGCTCCGGTCGCTGCCCGGCTTGAAATTTTCTATTTCATATACGACTCGCGCCCCACGCGGCGGCGAACGGGACGGCGTCGAGTATTTTTTCACCGACCGCGCGAAATTCGAATCGCTGGCCGCCGCCGGAGAATTTCTGGAATGGGCCGAAGTTCACGGCAATTATTACGGAACCTCGCGGAGTTTTATCGACGGCGTTCTGCGGCAGGGAGACGACGCAATCCTGGATATTGACGTGCAGGGAGCGCGCGCCGTCAAAGCGTCCCGTCCGGACGCCGTGGCGGTTTTCGTTATGCCGCCGTCGTTTGAAGCGCTGCGCGAACGCCTGCTTCGCCGCAGTCTGGACGACGAATCCGTCATCGCGCGGCGGCTGAAAATCGCCCTCAATGAAATCAGGTCTTATGAGAATTACGACTACCTGATTATTAACGACGATCTTAAAAACGCGGAACGTGAATTTGTTGCCATTATAATCGCCGCGCATTGCAGGATGAACCTGCGCAGGAACGCGGTCGTTTCGATAATGGAACATTTTGGAGGAACAGCAGATGGCTAAGATACCCGACAGCATCGGATCGAAATATCGTTTCATAATTCTCGCGGCCGAAAGAGCCAAACAGCTCCAGTGCAACGCCAGACCCAAACTTAAAACCCGTTCAAAAAAGCCCGCTCATATAGCGATGAAGGAAATTGAGCAGGATCTTGTAAGTTTTGAAATTACGCCGATTTTTGAACCGGAAATCCGGAAGTAGGCGGTTTAGTGGCTAGTGGTCAGTAATCAGAAATCCACGGAAATTATTAAGCGGGAAAGCTGTTATGAAAGTCGCGCTGGGCGTCACCGGATGTATCGCCGCTTATAAATCCATAGAGATAATGCGCGGCTTGCAGAAGGCGGGAGTGTCAGTGGAAGTCGTTCTGACCCGATCCGGATCCAAATTCGTATCGCCGCTGACGTTTGAGTCCCTGTCCGGAAGAAATGTCATTATTGACATGTTCCAGCCGGAAAGGAATCTGGATATACATCATATCAGCCTTGCGCAGTCGATTGACCTCTTGCTTGTAGCTCCGGCAACGGCGAACATTTTGGGGAAATTCGCGCACGGCATCGCCGACGATTTTCTTTCGACGCTGTATCTTGCGACTCCCGCGCCTGTCCTGATCGCCCCCGCAATGAACGCGGCTATGTGGCGTCATCCGGCGGTGCGCGCCAATGTTGAGATTTTGCGCGCGCGCGGATGCGGTTTCGTCGATCCTGAACCGGGAATATTGGCCTGCGGAATGGAGGGCGATGGAAGGCTGGCTTCCGTTGACGCGATAGTCGGCCGCGCGCTGGAATCCCTCCGCGCCGTACAGGATATGACCGGATTGAAAGTAATCGTTACCGCCGGCCCGACGGTTGAGGACATCGATCCGATTCGCTTTATTTCAAACCGCAGCTCAGGGACAATGGGATACGCCGTAGCGGCGGCCGCGGCGCGGCGCGGCGCGCAAGTT
>JAIRVC010000070.1 GCA_031254095.1 Acidobacteriota bacterium | reverse complement strand
AAACGATCCGCCGTCGCCGAATCCAGGTCGCGGGCGAAATCAAGGGCGTATTTCAGCGCTTCCTCGCGATTATCAAGGGAATATTGGATGCTCGCCTTCAGCAGCCGGGAAATCTCTTTAATGTCTTCCATGCCCAGGTCTCTGCGGATTACATTGCCGCCCAGCGGAAGCGGAAGCCCGGTTGTCTCGCGCCACCACACGCCGAAATCCACGATCAGGCAAAGGCCCTGTTCGGCATAAGTCAGCTGCCCTTCGTGAATCAGAAGGCCTGCATCGGCATCCCCGTGTTTTACCGCGTCCATGATCCGGTCAAAAGGAATAACGACCTCTTCAAAATCAGGCTGTAACAGCTTCAATACAAGATACGCTGACGTCATGGTTCCCGGCACCGCGATGCGTTTGCCGCGCAGTTCGTTCCGCCCGAACGGTTCCCGCGCCACCACCATCGGCCCATAACCATCCCCCATGCTGGCGCCGGACGGGAGCAGCATATATTTATCTTCCACATAGGGATATGCGTGAAATGAAATGGCCGTGACCTCAAAAACGCCGTCAAGCGCCTTGCGATTCAGCGTTTCGATATCCTGCAGCGTATGATGAAAGCGGAATTTTCCGGTCGGCAGTTTGTCCTTTGCCAGCGCGTAAAACATAAAAGCGTCATCGGAATCCGGACTGTGAGCAATTCTTATATCCATTTTTATCCTCTAATTATAATTAATCGCGGTGCCCGAAGATTTCATTGCGGAAAAATGCCACCAGCGCCTCCTTGCGCACGCGATCTCTGACATGCAGCGGGTTCAACATCTTTGCGGGCCAGCGCAACAGCGTCATTTCATGTTCCGCGGCCAGACCGCGGCCGGTAAGATACCAGGAATACATAAGTCCGAACAGCAAACCCGAAGGAAAAAAAACGGCTTCCGGGTTGATGGTGGTCCGGTAAACGCGATCCTGTTCCGGATCGGGGGCCATCTGCGCAAGGCGGAGGTATTCATGGAGTTGCCGTCCCGACAGATAACATTCCCTTTCCGCCTCTGGCCGCAGAAGTATTTCATAACATTGCGCGCCGAGAATCGGAAACCAGCGCCGTTTTTCTATATAACGTCCCAGCAGCGATTCGCCCAGAGCAATAAGAAAGTCTTCCTCAAGCCTCAGTGGCTGCGAAAGCAACGACTGGTGAAGTTTTATATACCGGTCTTCCGGATCGAAGTACCCCAGCACATTGTCCCATTCCGTGCTGCGCTCCCACTGTTCACTCGAAAGAACGCGCGCTCCTCTGAAAAAAGCCAGATGTTCCGGGCGAATATCCCGGTGTTCCCACGCGGCGCGGATTAATGTTTCCTTCAGCGATTCCGGCTGAAACTTTCTGCCGCGCAGAGCTTTACGGACGGCCTGCACATGCTCGCACAAAAAAGGCCGGCGGCTGTACTTCGCCGCGGAAGTTTTCCCGGCGGACGCGCCATAATTTTTTTTCATTTTAATTTTGCCGCGCGCGCGCAGTTCGTAATCTTTTTCCTCATAAAGATGCCTGTCGGCGTACAGCAACGTTTTGACGGCTATGGCAAACCGCTGCGGGTCATGCTGAATAAGCTGTGTTTTGGCCTGATGCTCCTGGGAAAAGAGAGTTGCCTCCACCGGATATACTCCCAGCGATTCAACCTCGGCCTTGTCAAGAAAAATAGGATGTTTGCCTTCGAGCGCGTAGTTGCGCAAAATGCTGCCGGGAACATGTTCCAGATTTGCGCACAGCACGACATCGAGCATACCGGCGATACCGCCCGGAATATTCCGGCCGTATGCTTCGATCATTTCGGAAACCAGAAAGCCGCGCCCCTCGTTTTTCAGGGAGATATTTGTTTCTCCTTCCTGTATCCACGCGTTGGCGCCCAGTATTTTCAGCGCCCGGCGGTTGTTCCGAATGGCCGTAACGATAGGTTCTATTTGAAGCGTCGGCAGAATACTCGAAAAAAGACTGCCCGGCGCGTAAATTATAACGTCCGCTTCGCTGATGGCCTTTTTTACGGCGGGACTGACATCGGGCTGCAAGGCGTATTCGGCGGTCAGACGATCGACCGGCGAAGAACGCCTGTAATTCGCCGATTTGCTCTGTCCCAGAACCTCAACACCGTTTGCGTAACGAAATTTCAACTGTCCCGGCGCCGATGTAGCCGTGTGAATGGTTCCGGCGGGTACGCCTATCAGTGAAGCGATATAGTCGATGCCTCGCCGGATTTCATTAAGCCCCGGCGGTTTGGAAACATTCCCGCGCGCCTCGCGGAATATGGCCGCGGTCAAAAGCAGATTTCCAAGGGCGTGCCGCGCCGGATGCACCTCCGGGCCGCCGCCGCCCGGCGCCAGATATAGGCACAATTCACGAAAAGCGCTCGCCAGGCTTTCAGGGCAGGCGGAACGCAACTCACCGGGAACGATTTTCAGCGGATCGCGGAGTTCGCGAAAACCCGCGGCGCCGCGGCTGACGCGATGGTTAAAAACATTGTGAATGACGCGCAGCAGGGCGTATATATCCTTCGCGTTCAGACCGTAAATTTTTTGCAGATTCAGCGGAAGGATCGAAGACAGCAGGAGTTTGCGCAGATCGCCAACGGCGACCATCGGAAGCGTTTTGAGCAAAGCGCCGGTTGAGCCGCCGTCGTCGGTCGTGCAGACAATTGATTTCAGATGCCGGAACTCACGTTTAATTCCATCGCCCGGATGCTTCGGCCAGGCCGGGAGAGACGAATTGCCGCCTACAACGGTGGAAAGGCCGGTGCCGCCGCCAATTATAACCGCGCGCATACGGCTGACATCGAACCGCAGCACCTGTTCCGCAAGCACGGCTGTTTCCTGTTCCGAGCCGTTGTCCGCCTGTCCCGTCAATATGTATTCCACCAGGCGCTCGACGGAACTACGCGAGACATTCGACTGCCAGAAAGCAGTCTTCCGCAATTTCAACAGAAAATCTTTGGATGATATTTCCATTTTCAGCGGCCTAGAATTCAGCGATCAGTGGTTAGCGGTCAGTAAACAAAAAGAAAGATTTTTATTGTTCAAAACTGATCACAGATAACTGACCGCTAAATCATTTAATCCCACGAAATTTTGACTGAAGAATTGCGATTTTCTCCTCAAAAGACGGTTCCGGCCCATTGTAAACGGGTTCAATGGGCGCCTGTTCCGCTGAAGATGTTTGATAAAAGCTCTCTTCGGAACGTTCAGGCCTGCGCGGCGGACGTTTTCCATCCCGGCGCGGCGCGCCGTCCCTGCCGCCCTGACGCGAATACCTCTCCCGCCGCCCGGAAGCGGCTTCGCCTTCCCTGCCCGCTTCTTTCGCGGGGCTTATGGAATTTGTGGAATTTGTAGAATTCGCGGATTTTGCGGGGCTCGCGGAATTTGCGCCTGATCCGGCTTTCCTTTCCCCGCGCGGCCGGCCTTTACCGTCGCGCCCATCTTGCCGGGGCCGTCTTGAGCGTTTGCGCTGCGCGCCGGAAGCCCCGGCGGTTTTCATAGAAAGACCGATGCGTTTGGTTTCCGAATCCACCGAAATGACTCTGACCTCGACCACATCTCCTACCTTGACGGCTTCGCGCGGGTCGCGGATAAAACGGCTGGACATCTGACTAAGATGCACAAGTCCGTCCTGGCGCACGCCGAGATCGACAAACGCGCCGAAATTCGTCACATTGGTGACAATTCCTTCCAGCGTCATGCCGGGTTTAAGATCGGATAGCTCTTTTACATCCGCGCTGAATTTTGGAAGCCTGAATGTGCGCCGCGGATCTCTGCCTGGACGCAGCAGTTCCTCGCGTATATCGGCAAGCGTCGGCAATCCTACGGTTTCCGTCACATAGTCATCAAGATTGATGGCCTGGACAAGTTCCCGATTCCCGGTCAGCTCGCCGACGGAAACGCCCGCCGCCACGGCCATTTTCTCGACAAGCGGATACGATTCCGGATGTATGGCCGTGCGGTCAAGCGCGTTTTCGCCGTCCGCAACGCGCAGGAACGCAACCGCCTGTTCATAAACAGCCGCATCCAGATTTAGCGCTGCGTTCATGGCGGCGCGGGAGGCAAACGGCCCCTGTGAAGAACGCACGGCGACAATGCGGCGCGCCAGTTTGTCGTTCAGACCTGAAACATAACGCAGGAGCGACACTCCCGCCGCGTTCAGATCGACGCCGACATTATTAACGCAGTAATGCACTGTTTGCGCCAAAACGCGATGCAGTTCTTTCTGATCGACATCGTGCTGATACTGCCCCACGCCGATCAGTTTTGGATCCAGCTTGACCATTTCAGACAGCGGGTCCTGAAGCCGCCGGGCAAGGCTGACGGCGCAACGCATCGAAGCGCTGCGATTCGGAAATTCCTCGCGCGCCTGCCGCGACGAAGAATAAATCGCAAGTCCCGCGTCGTTGACGGCCGCGATAAAAACATCGGTCAGCCCTTCTTCCACAAGCGCCCGCTTCAGCATGTTTTCCAGTTCCCTTGCGTTGGCCCCCGCGCCGATGGCGACAGCCTGCACCTTATGGCGCGTGATCAGATCTTTAAGGATGATCCGGGGATCGACGACTTTTTCAACCCTGGGCTGCGCGTGTACCGTCAGTGCGGCAGGGGCGATCAGCGATGACAACATGGCGGCAAGAGGATCAACCGGCGCGTTTTCCGCAACGCTTTCAACAATCGCCGCCGCGGCGTCTTCGGAAACGGC
>JAIRVC010000069.1 GCA_031254095.1 Acidobacteriota bacterium | reverse complement strand
ACCTCAAAAACCCCAAACTCTGCGTTACGCGCCCGGCACAAAATCCTCATCTGCTTAAATTTAAACTCCGGTTTTGGCCGGGCCGCAAGACTTGATTTTGAAGTTTTTAGAGGTTCCCTCCTGTCGTTCCAGTGTATATTTTGGCGTGTCCGGAATGTCAAATCAGGCGCGAATAACGAACGCCGCCGTCCGGCAATTTTTACGGAGCCTTTATGCGAAAAAAAATTATCGCCGTACTTGCCGTGCTTTTCGGGCTGTCGGTGGCGGTTCGGGCCGTGACGCCCCGGTTTTTTGAAGATTTTTCGCGCGACAAACTGCTGGCGGGGTCGCTTGACCGTGTTTCGCTTGCGCCGGACGGATCTCTTTCGCTCGCGCCCGCGTATGACGCGCTTTTTGAAACCGGCGAAGCTTATATCTTTTCCATGGCGCGCGACAGCCGCGGAAATATCTACGTTGGCACAGGCGGCAACGGCAAAGTCTTTCGGATTGACGCCGAGGGCCGGGGCGCTCTCTGGTTTCAGGCGAGAGAACCCAATGTTTTCGCGCTGGCCGTTGACGCATCCGATGTTGTTTATGCTGGAACCTCTCCGGACGGCCGGATATACAAAATCACCGGCGAAGACGAATATGAAGAATTTTGCAATCTTCAGGTCAAATACGTCTGGGCGATGGTTTTTGACGCGGACGGCAATCTTTACGCGGGAACGGGCGGCGAAGGCGTCATCCACAAGATAGATAAAAATGGAAAAATCGAAAACTCCGGCGCGGCTTTTTACGCAACCGGCGACGCGCACGTGCGGTCGCTCATTATGAGAGACGGAAATTTGCTGGCCGGAACGTCGCCCGGCGGAAAAATCGTGGAAATTACGCCTGAGGGGAAAGGTTTTACTTTAGCCGGCACGCCTCTTGAGGAAATCAACGCCTTGGCCTTGGGTTCGGGCGGGACGGTTTACGCCGCCGCTTCGGCTGCCGCATCGTCCGCGCAGCGCGGGATTTCCGGAACCGCTGCGGCGGGCGCGACTATTGAGACGGTTTCGGGAGAGGGCGCGTCTATGAAATCACTGGTTTACGCAATCGGCGGCGGCGGCGATACTGAAATCATTTTAGATTCAGGCAATCAGGCCGTTTATGATATCGCGGTTATGGCGGACGGCGGACTGCTGCTTGCGACGGGGCCGAAAGGCCGCCTGCTTGGAATCGACTCTTCCGGAAACGTTTCTTATTTAACCGATTCGCCGGAAGAGGATGTTACGCGCCTTGTCGCCGCCGGCGGCGAGGTTTACACGGCAACAAGCAATCAGGGGAAAGTGTACAGACTGCGTGCGTCGCCCGCGGCGTCGGGGACGTATGTGTCGGACGTTCTTGACGCCGGAACCGTGGCCTCATGGGGGCGTATTTTCTGGCGTCATTCCGGAAACGCGGCCGTTGAAATTTCCACACGCGCCGGCAATACAGAAACTCCCGACAAGTCATGGAGCGGCTGGAGCGCCGCCGTTTCCGCGCCGGGCGATGCGATCATTGGACCCAGGGCGCGTTATCTGCAATGGAGAGCCGTCTTTAAGGCCGGCATTAATGCCGATGCCGCGCGCGATGCCGCCGGAAGCCTCAATCAGGTGCGAATATCCTATCTCGCGCAAAACCTGCGGCCGCGCGTGACGGAAATTAAGGCGTCTCCTCCCGGCGTTGAGCTTCAGCCGCAGTCTTCTTCGGCGGGCTTTATGGGAATCACGGGCGGGACGCCCGGAGGACGCCCGCTTCTAGCGCCGCGGGAACGCGGGCGCGAACTGATGCCGCTTGACCCGAAACAGGTTTTGACGCAAGGCGCGCAATCCTTTACATGGAAAGCTGTTGATGAAAACGACGACGCGCTGGAATACTCCATTTATTTTAAAGGAGAGGACGAATCCGGCTGGAAGCCGCTGGCTGAAAAAATAACGGATACGTTTTACACAGTGAATACGGCGGCATTGCCGGACGGCGTTTACCGGCTGAAAGTGGTTGCTTCGGACGAGCCGTCAAATCCGCCGGAAACGGCGCTTTCCGGCGAAAAAATTTCCGAGCCTTTTGTCATTGCCGTCGCGCCGCCGGAAGTGGTTATTACAGGCAACGATATTGAAGGTAAAAAAGCCGTTGTGCGTTTTCAGGCGAGCGTGCGTACCGGGAACATCGCATCGGCGGAGTTTTCCGTGGACGGCGGCAAGTGGCGGCTGATTTTTCCGGTTGACGGCATCGCCGATTCGGCCGTTGAGGAATACCTGATCGTCACGCCGGAACTTTCACCCGGAGAGCATTTGATCGCCATCCGCGCCGGCGACCGAAATGGAACGACCGGTACGGCAGGAATACGGGTGCGGGTTCCCCAGGTAAACACTGATTAATATCATTGTAATAACTGCAGCTTTGCGTGTAATGTTTAAAGGTTTCTTTATGATAAAAATCCGCGGAGTAACAAAATGAGATTGTCAATGAACAGAATAAAAAGTTTTGGCTTATTGCCTGCGGCGGCGCTGATTTTTTCTATGGCGTTTTCGTCCGCTTCAGCGTTTGCCCAGACAGGAACGATTGAAGTAACGTGCGAAGGGCCTACGGGCGCGCCGGAGAAGGACGTTCAGGTTCACGTCCTGCCCCTGAACGCCAAAGGCAAAGACAAGAAATCCAACGCGTCCGGGGTGGCCGTATTCGACAAGCTGGAGAACGGCGTTTATCGTGTCGTAGGACGCAAGTCCGGCTTCGCTCCGGCGTTTTATGAATTTGCCGTCGTAAATAACGGCGCCATACCGGTGGCGCTGAAATTAACGGCCGGCGCGGACAGGAAATTTTATTTTGAGGATCCGGCTCTGGAGCGCCAGGCCAATTCACTGTTGGACCAGGGATTAAAAACCCTTGAATCGGGCGACGCGGCTGGAGCGGAAAAGCTTCTCGCGCAGGCGCTTGAGATCAAGCCCTCCGGCGCGGACATTCTTTTTTATTTCGCCATGGCGCAGGTAAATCAGGATAAATTTGATCAGGCCGTTGAGTCATTTAAAAAAGCGGCGGACAGCGCAAATATAATGCTGTCTTCCATGCCTAAGCCGAAACCCGGCGCGCCTTCCGGAGGACCAACGGCGAAACCCGGCGCGCCTTCCGGAGGACCAACGGCGAAACCAGGCGCACCCCCCGGAGGAGGGCCCAAGCCGAAACCCGGCATGGGTCCCGGAGGGCCAATGGCGAAACCCGGCGCACCTCCCGGAGGAGGGCAGGCGGCGATTTACGAAATGATCGCCAAAAATGCCGGGCAGCAGATCAGTATGATGCCTGTATTGAAAGCTGAAACCGCCTATGGCGCCAAGAAATTCGACGAAGCGGTTGTGTTGTATGACGAAGCCATCAAGTCGAATCCGCAAAATCCGACTCTCTATTCAAACAAGGCGCTCGCGCTGGCTCAGAGCGGCAAGCTCGACGAGGCTCTTGTTGCCGTTAATAGAGCTCTGGAGATGGCGCCCGGCGACGAACGGGCGGGACAGGTTAAAAAAGCCGTTGACGCGCTGGTTGAAAACGCCTCGCGCGAAAAGGCGAATACCCTTCTAACCGAAGGCAACAAACTGCTTGAATCAGACGCTTCCGCCGCCCTCAAAAGATTCGAAGAAGCCAACAAGATTTCCGGCGAAAAACAGGCTGTGATCTGGCGGCAGGTCGGCAGGGCGCGCGCGAAGCTGAAACAGGACGCGGAAGCCGTCGCGGCGTTCAAAAAATCCATTGAACTTGCGCCAGCTGACCAGCTTGAGAACTACCAGATGTCTCTTGCCCAGTATTATCTTGACGAAAAGCGGCAGGATGAGGCTCTTGATATCGTAGTGGCCGGCTCAAAAGATCCGGAGAGACGGCTGATGGATTTGTTTATTAAGACCAAAAACAGTCCGAATTCGGCAGCTTTCTCATTGGCCGCGTTGGAACGGGTTGTCAAACTGAATCCTATGAATCTCGACGCCGTATTCGAACTGGGACAGGCTTACTACATGGACAGAAAAGACGATCAGGCGCGGGAATTACTGACCAGGTATGTTGAAAACGGCAAAGACGACAAAAAGATCCAGGACGCCAGGGATCTTCTGACCGTAATCGCCAGCCGTAATAAAAACAAGTAGAAACTATGCGGTAATTGCAAAACCTTTTAATTTTAACCACGAATAAACAGGAATGAGATTTTGTATTTATTCGTGGAAAATTAAAAGGTTTTGCAATTACTTCTATTGCCGTATAACCCCGGATATTTGCATGATGAAAAAGTTATGCAAATTAATGACGTTTTTCATGATTTCGGCGGCTTTGCATATCCTTGCGCCAATAATGGCGTTCGCGGCGGATGTGCATAGCGACAAAAAATCAGAAATTGACGTCACAAATAAAAATGACGGCTACATCCGCGCGCGTTCAACAGTAAAAACATCCAAAAAACTGAAGCTACGGACATCGTATGTGAAATCCGACGGCGCAAAAGTTGAACATAGGCTTGATTATGATTTAAACGGCGACGGCGCGTGGGAAACATATTCTCTCCAGAGCGGGAACGGACAGTACACGATCTTTATACTTGAACACGTTGAAGGCAACAGGTACACCCAGTTGCAAATGATAAAAATCGATGTCGAATATAACCGGGAAAACGCGCCTTTTCTCGTGCCCGCGCAAAATGTAAATTATACCGCCGACTCCAATGCCGTGAAAAAGGCGCGCGAACTTAGTAAAGACGCCGTGACGGAACTTGGAAAAGTTGAAAGCATTTATAAATACATCGTTGAAACAATAAAGTACGACACGGCCAAGGCAAATAAAATTTCCTCCGGCGAGATAACAGGATACTTGCCTCGAATTGACGATACGCTCGAAACGTCAAAAGGAATTTGCTTTGACTATTCCTCCCTGCTTGCCGCCATGCTGCGCAGCCAGGATATACCGGCAAAGCTGGTAATGGGATATGTCGCCATTTCGCCAAAGCCGTCTTACCACGCATGGAACGAGGTATTCATTAAAGATATCGGCTGGATACGAATAAGAAGCCAGGTTTATTTTGACGGCAAAGACTGGGGGCGCATGGATCCTACATTCGCTTCCAGCAATACGGCCGGCAAAAGAACGCAGTTTTTAAGCGACGATAGAAATTACGAGAAGGTAAAAGAATACTAAGGACTGCTTATGTCTTTAAACGCAACGAATAAAAAGAAACTCGGCGCATCTGAACTATCCCTGTTTTGCGGGCAGCTCGGCGCTTTCCTGCTTTCCGGAATATCCCTTTCAGAGGGGCTGGAGATTATGTCGGAGGATATCGAAAGCAGGCGGCTCCAAATAACCCTTCGGGAGCTGTCAAAGGCGATCCATGACAGAAAAACACTCAGCGAAGGCATGGAGCTTTGCGGCGCGTTTCCCGAATACCTGATAAAGATGGTCGTTATCGGGGAAGTGTCCGGCAATCTTGAGAAGATAATGCCTTCCCTTGCGCGGTTTTACGAAAAGCAGCAGAGAGTGAACGAATATATAACCAACGCGGCGGTCTATCCGCTTATTCTTATTCTTATGATGTGCGCGGTTGTGCTTCTTTTAGCAACGCAGGTTTTACCCATGCTTGGCGACATGCTGGCGTCGTTTGGCGGAGAAATGCCCGTGATCGCCATGGCGCTGATGAACGGCGGCAAATTTATATCCGGGAATTACATTATTTTGTTATCTCTTTTTATTGCGCTTTTAATTTTTTATTTAATCTGCCGAAAAACGGCTTCCGGCAGATTAACGCTCGATAAACTCAAAGCCGTATTCCCGCTTACCCGCGGGCTTTACCGTAAAATCACCGCCGGGCGGTTTTCTTCCGCAATGACGTTTTTAACATCGGGCGATATCGACATGGAACTGTCTTTGAAGATGGCCGGCGATAGCTTGTCCAATACATATATATCAAATAAAATAGAAGAATGCCGGAAGAACTCGGCTTACGGCGAACCGGTATACGAAATACTGAACAGGTCGGGAATGTTTCCGAACAGGTTTTTAAAAATGCTTTCCATCGGTTTTAAAACCGGAGATTCGGACGCTGTTATGCGGCGGCTGGCGGATACATATGAACATGAAGTGGAAAAATCCCTGACGCGAATTACAGACAGCATAGAACCGGTTTTTGTAATCTTTTTATCGCTTATTACAGGCGTTATTCTCATATCTACGGTGTTGCCTCTGGTGCGCATTATGTCGCTTATAGGATAAGGAAAATGCTGAATAAATGCCTGTGCGGGCGAATCGCTTCGTTGCGCGGTGCTCGCAACCTCGACATATTTTTGTATATGCCTCGGTTTCTGTGCTCCGTGCGCCTCGCGCTTCATCCCGCACAAACATTTACTCAGCATTTCCACGGAAAAGGATGAAAATTTATTTATCATCATTAATCGGGCTGGCTGTTTTCGTCGGCATAATTGCCGTGGCGGGCGCGGGAATCGCCGACATGCGCTATCGGAACAGCGAACAGCAGCTCATAGTTCAGAAAAAAGCCGTCGAACGCGCCGCCGTTTTGTGTTACGCGCTGGAAGGCTTTTATCCTCCGCGAATAGAATATCTCGAAGAAAAATATGGATTGATTGTAAACAGGGATAAATTCATGGTGTTTTACAGAACGTTCGGCTCAAACATCAGGCCGGAAATATCAATACATCGCCTTTTCAGCAATTTGGAGACATTCGATGAATAAGCGCAGGGCGATAGTTGAAATGACGTGCATACCTGCCCTGCTGCTTTTATTCGGAGCGTCAACCTGCATCCTGGCCGCGGCCGGATATGGAAGTTTCAGCAGGATGAATAAATCACAGGACGAGTGCCTGAACACGCGCGTGGCGATGAACTATGTGTCCATGAGCATACGCCGTTACGACACGAAAGGCGCTGTCCGCGTTGACAATTCTCCTTCGGGAACCCGCCTTGTGCTGGGTGAAGATATAGACGGGGAGAGCTACGAAACCCGCATTTATCTTCATGACGGTTATCTCAGGGAGAGCTTTGTGCCGGCGGAAACGCCTTTTAACGAAGAATACGGTTTTGAAATCATACCGCTTGATTCATTTGTTATAAAACGTGAGAACAACATTATTGAAATAGAATTATCCAGCGGCGCAAACAGGCGAAGCATGAAACTTAATCTGATGGCCGTGTGACGGCGGAGCGGCATACTTGAAACGCAACCATACTTTAACTGAAATCATATTCTCAATTATCGCCATGGCTTTTGTCGGCATATTTGCCGTCAGGATGTATGTAAAGGCTGACAATTTGCAGAACAGGGCGCGGGATCTGGATATGGCGTCTTTTGCGGCGCAGTCGGCCATCGAAGCTTTCAAGTCTGAATACACAAATCCCGGAACCGTCTATTTTGACAGGGATTTCCGCGCCGTTCCGGAAATTGACAAAAAGGGCTTTGTGCTGACCATGGATATTGCCGACGATGGAATGGGGCTTTTTGATGTAAAAGTGGACGTTGTTAAAGCCGCGCCATATTTTGGCGAGACTGAAACCGATGTGTTTTCGCTAACCACATCGGTATACAAGGGAATTGGAAGATGAAAACAAGGTTTTTTACTGGCGGCGCATCCGTACTGGTTATTCTTGTAATGTTCATCATGCTGTCCCTTGGCGCTCTGCGCCTGATGTCGTCCTTTGCCGATCTCAAGCTGTCCCG
>JAIRVC010000068.1 GCA_031254095.1 Acidobacteriota bacterium | reverse complement strand
CAGGTCGGAGCCGTAAGCGTTCGCCGTTTCTACCGGAATTGCCGATTCACTGGATTGCATCTTAACCTCCTCAGCAACAATATTATTATTCGCGAGTAACGCCGGCCCCGCCAGCGCCGCCGCGGCCGCGCCGGCTACGAAATTTCTTCTTGTCAGCTCCCCGGACGCCGCTTTCAGAATGCACATAGCGTTTTCTCCCTTATTTAACGTTGGTATGTCCCGTTTGTTTTTCGTGCGCCAAAAACTATACCAGTTTACAAAATTCTGCGGCGGAATCAATTTTTGCGTGGACGGAAGCTGCTTCCGGGCCTGTCTGTTGACATGCAGGCGGGTCGGCGGCGCGAAAGGTTTACATTCGTGGGTATTGTTCCCGAATCAGCGGTTTGCTAAATTGCTTCCTTTGCAAAAAGGGGTCGACGGATGCTGTCGCATATTTTTTACAAATGGGAAACCAGACTTTCGCAGCGTGACACAAACCGGATTGCGCGTCCGTTTGAGTGGGGACTGGATTTTCTTACGAAAGATCAGCCGGAGAAAGATCCGAAATCTTTTCTGATTGAATACGCAGATCGCGCCGTGAGGGAAAGCGACGATTATCACGCCTTTGAGCCTGTTGCCGATTACCGCCTGAACGGCGGACACCTGACATTTACATCTCCGCTTCGAACTATTTACCAGGAAAACAACACCGTTCATGGGTGGTTTTTCCCTAAAGATCCCAAGCGGGCGGCGCTGGTGCTTCCGCAGTGGAATGCCGATGAACGCAGTCATATTTCTCTGTGCCGGATGCTGAACGCTTTCGGCGTTTCCGCGTTGCGGCTGAGTTTGCCGCATCATGACCTGCGCATGTCGCCGGAATTGACTCGTGCGGATTACATGCTCTCCTCCAACCTGGGGCGGACACTGCAATCCGTCAGGCAGGCCGTGCTTGACGCCCGGGCCGCCCTGGACTGGCTGGAGGCGCGCGGATATACGCGATTCGCCATTTTGGGAACCAGCATCGGCTCCTGCGTGGCGCTGGTTACAGCCGCGCATGACGCTCGTATTAATGTCGCCGTGCAAAACCACGTTTCGCCGTATTTCGCCGACGTGGTCTGGCGGGGCATCTCAACGCGGCACGTACTGGACGGCCTGAAGGGAAAAATCACGCTGGACGACCTCAGGAAGATATGGATGCCGATCAGTCCGCAGGCGTATTTCCATAAACTGCGGGAAACCGGAATAAAATCTCTTCTTGTTCACGCGCGGTACGATTATACGTTTTTGCCTGATCTTTCGTTGAAGGTTCTGGAAGAATACCGGCGGTTGGGCCTGCCGCACTCTACTTTCGGTCTTTATTGCGGGCACTACACTTCCGGCGTTTTACCGTTTAACGTGATTCTCGGCGCGGCCATGTGCCGGTATATCCGCAGAAATTTATAGCAAACACGATGCTTTAGTATTTGACGATACTTTTAACTTTCTGTATTATATATGGTTTCAAGCAAGGCTCGAATGGCGGGCCTTGGCAACGGTTTTGCAAAATTATTTACATGGAGTAATTGGAAATGGCCAATCATAAGTCGGCGCTCAAGGCACAGCGGCACAGTCTGAAACGTCGCGCTATCAATCGCAGTAATCGCAGCGCGCTTAGAACAACTCTGAAGCGTTTTAATGAAAAGTTGGATTCCAAAAAACCTGAAGCGCTGGAAACCGCAAAGAATGGGCTGGCCGATCTTTACTCCTCGATTGACAAGGCCTGCCGTAAAAAGGCGCTCAGCAGCAACGCGGCGGCCCGTCAAAAATCCCGCCTAACGCGTCGTCTGAACGAGGCTCTGAAGTAGTAGGTGTTTTAATCAGCGCTTTCTTTATTTTCTTCGCGACTATCGGAGGACATGGAGTTAACTATCCGGGAGAGCGTGAGCGTTGGCGGGACATTTATAAACTCGACCCCGAATGATCCCGATTCTCCTTTTACGGACGTGCGCGTGACCGTTCCTTCCAGCGTCAGCGACTCTTCGCCAACCCGAATAGTAATAGAAACTTTGCTGTCCTTGACCGGAATAAAAGCGGAGGAAAGAAACGCGCCCTTATCTGACAGGTCGAGTATCTGAGCCGTATATTCCTTGCCGTCCGAACTGAAGCGGCATTCAATCTGTGTGGGAAAACGCGACGTTTTTCGGCGCGACGACAGGACGCTGATCAATCGCAGGAGTTCCAGCGGGGTATGCTCAAACTCAACCCCGAATTGCGCCACTCGCCCATACTCCGACATGCCGATTGAACTGCGCCTGATTGTTCCTTTAAGCGTCATCGGCACTTTCAGGCCGCCCGCTTCAAGGGTTATGGAAATCTTGTTTTCCTGTTCGGGGAAATTTTTATTCTTGACAGAAAAATTGTCCTGCGGGGAAAGCGTTTCCTCCGGGGAAAGAAGCGTGGAGGAAATAAGCGTGCCGCCCTGGGAGAGATCAAGCATGAGAGCCCCATATTCCTGGTCGTTTGCTTTAAATCGACACTCCATTTGTACCGAAATCCGGGACAATCTACGGCGGTCCTGTAATACGCGGCTTTGTGCTGTTCCCATTTTTGCTTCCCTCCTATGGCTTCGCTGTCAGTGGCGTAAAGTGTCAGTATATTCAAAAACCGTTATGTTTCAAAATGGTTTATTCAGACAGAAGACATTTAGTCAGAATTTTCCTGGCTATGCGTAATTTCCTGTTTCCGCCGAATCGCGGCGCCGCGGACTTCAAAATTCACCTCGTCAATTGGCCGACCGTCCGCGTCCGTTAAAACCAGAATGTATCGGCCGGGAACCGGCGTCCAGAGCAGCAGGCCATCGGCATCGCCTATCGGCTGTCCGTTCAGCTCCCATTTCAATTCCACGGAACCGGTACGCGCTTCGAAAAACAGCTTCTGATCTTCGGCGGGAATATTTGGATCAATGGCGATAATGGCGGCTTGGGCGGGATAAACGATACGCGCGGACGATTTCACCGCTCCCGGCGACGCTACGCTTTCCGTGCCGCGTATGAACCATTCGCGGCGGCCCGGTTCATCCGGAAGCGCGCCCAGCACCAGTCCCGCGGGCGGGGCTGCGCTTATATCGTTATTTCGCGCGCCGCCGCGATGAAGCCGGGTCATTATTTCAACCCAGACCGGCGCGGCCCCGCTTATGCCGCTTACGTTCCACATCGGTTCTCCTGAAAAATTTCCGACCCAGACGCCGACGGTATAGCGTTCGGAATAGCCCACACACCAGTTGTCGCGCATATCCTTGCTTGTTCCGGTTTTAACCGCCGTCCGGAAGCGCGTCGCAAGCGGGCTTTCAAGGCTGAACGTCCGGCTGCGGCTTTCACGGTCGCTCAGAATATCGGAGAGAATGAAAGCTGCTTCCGGCGAAAGCACGCGCCGCCGCTGCGCGGAATTTTCCTCAAACGTCAGCCTGGCCGGTTTCCATACGCCTCCGTTGGCAAGGCTTCTATAGGCGTTGGTTAAATCCCACAGCGTTACGTCGGCCGCGCCCAGCGCCAGCGAAAGACCGTAATAATCCGCCTGCTCCAGAGAGCGGAAGCCCGCCGTTTCCAGCAGTTTTACCCCGGCTTCAACTCCCACAAGGCCGAGCGCCCGCACCGCCGGAATATTCAGCGATGAGGCAAGCGCCGTTCGGACTGAAACCGGCCCGTTGAACCGGCTGTCGTAATTTGAAGGACGGTAAAGGCCGCCAGCGGCGGGAACGTCAAGAGGGCTGTCCTCAATAAGGGTCGCCGCCGTAAGAAGTTTCCGGTCAAAGGCCGCGCCGTAGATAAAAGGCTTCAGCGTCGAGCCGGCCTGACGCGCCGCCTCGACGCCGTCCACATAACGCGCGTCCGAGATTTCGCCAGTGCTGCCGACATAAGCCAGAATGTCGCCGCTTGCGTTATCCAGCACGAGCGCAGCGCCGTCGCGCACATTCCGGCCGCTCAAATCCAGAATATGCCGCTTGAGAGTTTCCGCCGCGAACTGCTGCAAATCACCGTCAAGCGTCGATACAAGACGTTCCGGATTTTTCCCCTCGTTGCGCGCTCTTCTTAAAAGACGCCGCATAACATGATCGGCAAGTCTTGCGGGAGGACGGATAAAATACGGGCGCGTCAGCGATTCTTCCGCTAGAGCGGCAATGGCGGAATTTTCGATATTCAGATTCATTGCGCCTGAAAGCGCGGAGGCCCGCCGTATTACCTGCCGCGTTTCCGCGTTGGGCGCGCGCGCCAGCGCCGCCAGAATCACGCTTTCCGCTTGCGTCAGGCCGTGCGGTTTTTTGTCGAAAAGTCCTCCGGCGGCGGCCGCCACTCCCTGCAGCTCTCCCCGGAATGTGACGAGATTAAGCCATGCTTCAAGTATCTGTTCTTTTGACCAGCGGCGTTCAAAGGCCGGCGCGGCGCGAATCTGGCGCCATTTCTGCGCAATTGTTCTCCGGCGTCCCGACGGGCTGAGTCCGGGTTCGAGGCGCGCCATAAGCTGCATTGAAATGGTGCTTGCGCCGCGTCCGTCCGAATTCAGGAATCCAAGTGACGCGCGGCCGAGCGCAATCCAGTCCACGCCGCGATGCCGATAAAAACGCCGATCTTCAGCGGCCAGAACCGCCGCCGTCAGCGCCGGGGAAATATCTTCCAGCGGTGTCCACTCAAGCCGCCGCCCTTTTTCTTCAGTTCGCTGTTCATGAATAAGAACGCCGTTCCGGTCAAAGAGAGCCGTTTCGGAACGCATATATCCGCCGCGCGTCTCGTCAAATGAATGCCCCGAATATGTCCCAGTATGTAATATCAAATACGCTATCGCCGCGAAAACAAGGCCGGGCGCGCCGATTCCTGCCACAAGTCGGATAATCGTTTTTTTACAACGGAACATCTTCACAACGTTTAAGCTCTCGAGGCAAGCGCTGATTTCTTTTTGTGCCACAAGCTAACACGGAAGATGACATTTGTATCAACAAAGACCGTTTTCATATTCCCGTCATCATAGCCTTTATGTCGTCCGCACACTTTATACCGGTGTCTTTCAGCAGTCCTAAAAGGCTGTCCGCAATTGGCGTACTGCCTGGTTTTTCCAACACGGCGATCGTGCGGCCGTCCTTTGTTATGAGCACGGATTCATCAACAACTTTGTCCAGATAGAAATCCGGACTTTTTATAAAATCAACAGCTGATACATACATAAACTTCCTCCCTTTTTCCTATACCGCCTTTAATATAAAGATATCAGATATTGAAGCGCAGGCGCATCGTGCGCATACATTCCTGACTAATGTATGCGTACGCAGACAAAATTCAGTGACGGTATACCCTGATATTGAAGCGTCATCTTATTTCTTCGCGGAACGCCGCGCTACCTCACCTCGATTTCGGGAATCGGCAGTTCGCCGAACATTTCCGGGGCGTACAGCGCTTCCGTCCGCGACGGCGGCAACTGAAACCTGCCGGGATTATTGAGCCGCAGCGTGTATTCCGTTACCCATTTCCCTTTAGGCACGAAACGGTAATACTCGCGGTAGGCTTCAAAGGAACGCTCCTCGAAGGCCGGCCACACCCATCCTTCGCGTTCTTCATCGCGCGTAAGGAGCGCCGAATCGCGCCCAAGTCCCGTTCCGAGAATTGAAGCGCCCGCCGGGACAGGGTCGTTTACGACTACCCATGTCATATCCGATTGCGATTCCAGTTCGAGCCGCACGCGCATTATGTCTCCGGCCGTCCAGACGCCTTTAACTTTTTGCGCCACGGGAATAACCGTGCGTGTGATTTTAAAACCGCTGGAAATAGGTTCTTTCAGCGGAACCGCCGCGAGGCTCTGAATCGTCGCCCAGGGTTTGCCTGTTCCGTCTATTTTAAGATCAAGAGAAGCGGCTGATTCGGGCCACGAAAAAGAAATCGAGCTTCCTTCCGGAGCGTCCCGCCAGTCAACTTCTTTTGTTTGTCCCGTCAAAGAAGCCGTACTCCTGCCCGTAACGGGAACGTTTTCAAACAGCCTCGAAAATTTTTCCATCGCCAACCGCCCCCAGGCGTTGGCGATCGTAGTATCCCAGCGTCCGTATTTCTGGCGTCCGAGCGCGCCGCGTACAAGGCGCGGCATGTCTTCGCGCCATTCCGGGTGGTCGAGTCCGCTAATGATGAGGCGCACGGCGTTCAGGTCAACCGAAACCATAAGCCACCAGAGGTGGTCGGAACGCTCGTTTGAAAACCCCATGGTCGTTCCCTGCATGTTCAGCCGCGAGCGCAGAATCTGCTGCGCCTCTCTTATGCTCGCTTCGCGGTTTCGATAGTCATTCATCCGCGTAAGAATATTCAGCCAGTCGATTACGGCGGAAGTTGGCCAGAGCTGCGGCGCGATCGTGATTGACGAAAGCAGGTCGGGCGAAGCTTTTTTCTCGCGCGCGAGCGCTTCCACCGCCGCGAGTTTACGCATCGCGAGATCGGAAGTCGGAAGATCGGAGCCGCGCGTTACGCGCCCTTCGACAAAACCGCGCAGGCCCTGAAGCATCCTTTCTTTGGCGTTTGAAGGAATCGCCCACCCGGCTTCATGCGCTATGGAAATCAGATACGCCGTCAGCGTATCGTTGCCCTGGCGCATTACCGGAAAATATTTCGCCAAGCCGTCGCCGTCGAGGTAGGACGGAAGTTTCGCCATCAGGCTTTTCCAGAGTTCGGCGTCGCCGAGCGCCACCGCCTTTGATGTCTGCTGTTCAAGACAGGTGTAGGGATAACGCGACATGTACTCAGTAACCCCGGCGAGACCGTCGGCGAGGCGCGCCTGAAACGCCACTCGCAGTTCGCCCGCGCCGCGAACCGCATCCACGGGCCGCTCAACCGGAATTGAGAAACTTCCGTCAAGCTGCGTGAGCGTCGCCTGCATCGTCCGGACGGGAACCGCCGGCAGAATTTTTTGCGTCACGGCCATCCGGTCCGACGCTCCGCCGTCCGTTGAGGCTTCCAGCGTATATCTTAGTCCATCGATTCCTTCCGGCGCGGTAATGTCAAAACGGATCTCGCGCGATTCGCCCCCCTCCAGAGTGACTTCCTGCATTTTTTGCGCTTCCGCCGAAAGTTTCGTCGCATCCGCCGATTCAACGCTCAACGAAAAACGCGCGTTCATCGGGCGTTCCGTCGCGTTTCTCGCCGTGAATATCGCGGCGAATCTGTCTCCCGAACGCGCCAGTGGCGGTACACCTGAAAATAGAATTAAATCCTGAGAGGTTCTTATGGAAGCCGATCCCGTTCCGAAGCGGTCAACGCCGCCTGTGGCGATGGCGACGATACGGAAAGACGTCAACGAATCGTTCAGCGGAATTTCAATCTCCGCCTCGCCGCGCGCGTTAAGTTTCAAATTTCCTTTCCAGAGGAGAAGCGTATCGAAAAGCTCACGCGTCATTCCCTGCCCGCCGCCGCCGCCCTGCGGCAGCGCCTTCAAACCGAAGTGACGCTTTCCGATTACCTGCATCTGCGCGGTATAAGTCCGGACGCCGTAGGAACGCCGTCCCATCATCGCGTCGAGCAGGTTCCAGCTTTCGTTCGGCATCAGCTCAAGGAGCCCTTCGTCAACGGCGGCCACGGCGACTTCGCTTCCGGCGGGCAACCGCGAACCATCCGCCGCCGTAACGGAGATTTTTACGCGCGCTTTGTCGCGCACTTTATAAACCGGCTGTTCGGGCGAAACGCGCACTTTCAGTTCATGCGCCTTCCAGCCCACCTGAATTTCGGCTACGCCCAGCCGGAAAGCGGGACGGCCAAGGTCAACCGTGGCCGTCGGCTGAACCTCGTCGGCTCTGCCGCGCACGGCGAGTACGGAAATAAATACGTTAGGCGCCCAGTTTCCCTGTACGGGCAGTTCTATTACCGGCTCTTTTCCGGAAAGTTCGCGGACAAAAACCTCGCTCACGCCTTCGCGTTCCACGGTAATAAGCGCCGTAGCTTTCGGGAAAGGCATTCTCACCTGAAAGCGCGCCTTGTCGCCCGGTTCGTAGCGTTTGGCTTCCGGCAATACATCCATGCGGTCGCTGTCCGAAGCGGCGAACCACCAGTCACGGCTGCCCGCGACCCAGACGGATGTATTCGCGGCGGCTTCGCGTCCCGCCGCGTCCGCCGCGGTCGCTTCCAGAATCAGATTTCCTGAAATCGTTGTCGGGCCTTCGCAAAAAACGAGGCCGCGCGAATTGGTTTTTCCTTCGCAGAACAGCTGAACTTTGCGCGTTTCAATCGAGCTGCTGTAGGCGTAAAAACCGCCCACCAACCGCGTCCGGTGCGAATAGGTTCTTCGCTCAAACAGGTTTACCTTTACAGGCGTCCCTGAAACCGGCTTGCCGCCGATGTCGATTACAGCCACCTGAAACTTCAGCGCGTCGCGGGAAAGCGCCCAGTTGTCAGGTTTAATGCCCACGCGCACGGCGGCAGGCCACAGAGGGATGTTGGTCGAAACGGTCTGCGTCTCTCCATTAGGATCTTTGAAATCTAGTTCGGCGAGAATGTTCATTGGAACGTCTACCTTTGGCAGCCTGTCGATCACTGTTCGCGCCGAACCCATGGCGTCGAGCGTTAAATCCATGCTTGCCGCCGCGGGACGCGGCGCGGCATCGGGATCTTCGTCTTCGTAGCGCCTGACGCCTTCAACGACTTTTCCGTAGTTAAATGTAAAGCCGTCATAATCCGCCGGAGTTGGAATATAGTATCGCGGGTTCACAAGATAACGGAATTTCACGGGCAGATTTCCCGCGCCTCCGCCCGCGAGATAATTCGCCGTCAAATCGACCGTAATTTTTTCCGGCGCGATCTGATCTTCGGCGGGCGCGCGCACAACGGCACGCATGAGCGGCACGCGGAATTCCTCAACGCGGAAGCTTCCGGAGTATATCTGTGACGAATATTCGTTCCGGCCCATATCGGAACGGAGATAAACGGAATAATTGCCCAATCGGGCGTCTCTGGGAATCTCCCATTCGCTTTCAGCGCTTCCTCCCGCGTTCCATATTAATGGTATTTCATACCTCTGGTCGCTTCCCGAGTGAATGATTGTAACGGTGTCTTTAATTTCCTGCGTGGAAGGTTCGGCGAAGCCCGACATTACGCGCCTGCGCAAAATATGCTTCATGTGCGCCGTTTCGCCTGGCCGGAACAGCGTCCGGTCAAAAACCGTATGAATGCGATTGGCATCCGGATTCCATTCCATCGGAAGCCCGAATCTCCACGGCTCAATGCCGTCGTCCCAGGTTGTAAGCGCAAAAGCCATGTCTTCGTCTGTTTTGGCGACAACCGCCAGACCGGAACCAAGCGAACTGCCGGAACAACGCGGCAATTCCTGCCCGGCCGGAAGTTTCCCCGCCCGTGCCGTGCCGTCTTTGCCCGTTTTCCCCTGCCATCGGATTTTGCCCTCGCAATCGAGCGCCTGAATATCCGCGCCCGCCACAGGCGAGGCGTCGTTCAGCCGCGTCACCCATATCAGCGACGCTTCGTTGCCCCATTTAAAATGAACGGACAGATTGGTGACCAGCGCCGCGGCAGACACATACATCGGCGCGGGCTTTCCCAGAAGCGCCGATCCAAGTATCTCGCTTTCTATTTCCACGACATAAAATCCGGGATCGTTAAGCGGAATACCCACGACTTCAAACGCCTTCGCGCCCTGCGGTTTCGGAATATCGAATTTCCTTATGCGTTCCGCCGTGACGCCGCTGAATATGGACTTGTCGCGATTTTCCCACCAGCCGTGACGCTGAACCGTCTGCATCCATACAAGCATTTCCTGCATGGAAAGCGGGGTTTTAAATACCCGCCCGTTCGCTTTTCCGGATATTCGCCTGCCCGCCGCCGCGGCGCGTTCCGGCAAGGCTTCTTCCGGATTCCCTTCGTCGTCGAGCATACGGGCAGTGACGGAGGCTTCAACGTTGCGCAGCGTTACGGGCAAAACCGGGCTGTCTTTAAGTTCCAGTATTCCAAAAGACGCGGCAAATTTTGCAAGCGGCGGATAGTCGTCCGTCCATACCGAAAGCGGAAACTCGTCGGCGTTTAAAAGCGCGCGTCCCGCGTCGTCCCGCAATGCTGAAGGAATTTCGACAGTGAATTCCGACAGTTCCGGAAACGGGCCTTCAAAGTTTATCGAATAAACAGTGTCGTTATCATCCGTCGCGTCCAAATTCGCCGGCCGCCATTTTCTTCCATCTTTTGCCGTCAGCAGCGCGGCCTTTGCCGTTTTTGTAGAAACGGGCGCATTGAAAGCCACACGCAGCGGGGAAATCGGCAAACAGGCGGCTTCCGGATTTACGCGCTCGCAGGTAAATCGCGCCGTGAAATCCGCCCGTGTTTTAAATGGAAGCGATTGATCCGCGTCGGTCGCAACGCCGCCCGGCGTGGCGACGCTTTTTCCCCAGATCAGAGTCACGCGCGTATCAGCCGGGAAATTCTGCC
>JAIRVC010000052.1 GCA_031254095.1 Acidobacteriota bacterium | reverse complement strand
CAACGATACCAATCAAAATGCCAGAACAATGGGGCTCGGTTCCGGCATTTTCGGCGCGGGATACACGGTGCAGGGCGAGAATATGCACGCGGAATGGGACAACAAGTCCTGGCTGCCTCCCGTCACCGGCGAGGGAGCGCAGCCCGACGCGATCGTAAAATTCTACCCGAATCCAAAGCTGGTCAACATAATTGTTGGGCCGGGACTGACCTATAGCGGACTTGTAATGAACGGCCTGCCGAGATGGACGGCTTCGATCGACGCCTGGAGATGAGCCGCCTAACGGCGGACAGCGGCAAGTGATCGATTCCCATGAACACGGTCATGCCGGAAGCGGATTTTAAAGAAGCAATTAATCAGTGTTTCCTTCACTGTAAGTTCGCATCGAAAGGACAAAGCCATGAATGTTGTTAAAAAAAATGCGTCGCGCAGGGAATTTGTTCAGGGCATAACCACGGGCGCAATGGGGCTGGCCGCCGGCGGATGTCTGGGCGGCGCAAAACCTGCCGCCGCTCAATCCCGGCCGGCGGCGCAGGCATGTACGGATAAAATTACCGTTCTTAACCCCATGGGCGAGGCGCCTGCCGTGCGCCTGAAACCGCAGGCGCGGCGAATGGATACGCTGGATGGCAAAACAATCTACTTTATGAATTACGGTTATCCCGGATCGGATAACCTGCTCTATGAGGCAATGGACTGGTTCAAGTCCAATCATCCGAAAACAACATTGGAATACAGATTAAAGCCCGGCGGGATGGGCGCGCCGGAAGATCCGGCTTTGTGGGAAGAGATGAACCAGAAAGCCGACGCAATGATTATTGGCGTGGGACATTGAAGTTTCTGCGCGTCTGCGGTCGCAGTCCTGTCAATTGATTTTGAAACCAGATTCAACAAACCCGCGGTGCCGCTTGTCCTTTACGATTTCGCCACGCAGCAGGCCGAAGTAGCCGCCAATAACGGAATGCCCCGGTTGCGCAGTCAATTTATCCGGGGACCGGTGTGGGGAAGAACCCGCGCGCAAATTCGCCGGAGCATCATCGAGGGAAGCAATCCGATAACCGGCCGGCCGGGTATGACGGAATTGGTCGTAAAGCTTACCGATCCTTTGACCGATGAAGAAAAGAAAGCCGGCGATATGAAACGGGACAGCGGGCCGGCCACTTTCACCGATACTCCCGACAATCTGCAAAGAATGTTTCTGGAGAAACGGTGGACAGATTTTCTGCCCGTGATTTTACCGACCGAGGAAAAGGTTGAGGAAATGCTTAAAGGAACCAGTCACGATCCCGAAGAAGCGCTGGGCAGGATGTCGCCGAACAGTCCGTCCGAGTACTGGACTTATACGGTGAGAACGGCGGCAATCAACGCGGTTATGGCCGGCTGCAGGCCCGAATATCTGCCGATAATACTGGCGGTCGGTTCCACTGGCATGGAAGCGATTAACGTATCGGATTCCGGCTGGGTTGCCGGACTGGTTATCAACGGGGCGATCCGCGATGAAATCGGCCTGAATTATGAAATCGGCGCGGTGGGCCCCTATGCTTTGGCAAACACCACCATCGGCAGGGCGTGGAGCCTCCTTTCAATCAACGGCGGCAACTGCGGGAAAGCGGGCACAACCTATATGGGCACAGTGGGAAACCCCATGAACCTGATCAATATCGTGATAGCCGAGAACGAAAGAGATTCTCCCTTTGAGCCTCTTTCCACGCGCCTGGGAAAGGGTTATAAACGGGGACAGAATATAGTAAGCCTGCTCAGCGGTTGGGGAATCCTTTCATCCAAGAACTGGAAATTTAACGATTGGGGATCGCCGGTTGACAACGGCTGGCGCAAACCCGAGGATCTGAATTTTCCGCAAATCATCAAGGATATCATCAATGTCCAGGATTCTCTTTTCGGCGCCTGCGCGATCCTCAGTCCGCCCATTGCAAATTTCGTAAAAGACGCGGGCTATGATACCGTCGAAAAATTTACCCAATGGCTGGTAACTCCCGGCGCGGGACAACCGCCGCATTTGCTGAGGCCGGGACAGATCACCGTTATTGTCACCGGGGGAAGCAACAACAATTACTGGAGCATGGGCGCGATGTTCGTAAATACAAGCGTCGAAATCGACCCCTGGCGCTAAGGAAAAACTGATATGGAAGAAGAAAACAGAACCGTGCCGGATGTCGCGGCGGAACCGGAACAGCTTCCGCCTCCCGTAAACGCGGAAGCGCGTTTAACAATAACAAAGGACGAGCTCGAAGCGTCCATTGAAATAACCCCGCCGGAAAACGGCGGCGCCGATCTATCTTACGAGTCGCTTAAACTTTTCCTGACGCAAAAAGGGGTTACATTCGGAGTAGACGATGCCGTTTTAAGAAGTTTGGCGGAAAGCCCGGCATATAACGCCGAAACGGTCGTAGCCCGCGGCGTTCAGAAGGTGGACGGCGAAAACGCGGAGATCATTTATCATGTCGAAACGGATCCTCATATAAAGCCCAAAGAAAGGGAGGACGGCACCGTTGATTTCAGGGACATGGGAACTATTCAGGACGTTAAAAAAGACACCCTGTTGTGTGAAAAAAAGCCGCTCTCCAAAGGGACTACCGGAACCAGCGTTACAAACAAAACCACTCCGGCGGTTCCGGGCAGGGACGCGGTTATGCCCGCGGGTAAAAATACGGTTCTCTCAGACGACAAACTAAAACTTCTGGCGGCGACCGACGGACATGTGAGCGTTATCTCCGGCAAAATAAACATACTCGACGTATTCACCGTTCAGGGCGACGTTTCGGCTCTGACGGGCAATATAAATTTTTCGGGCGGCGTGATTGTAAAAGGGGACGTTCATTACGGGTTTTCCATAAAGGCCGCGGGAGATGTTACCGTCAACGGCGTCGTTGAAGGGGCGAAGATAATGGCGGGCGGTTCTCTGATTATACGTGGAGGTTTCCGCAGCGGAGAATTGAATGTCGGCGCAAACGCGGCTTGCAGCTTCATAGAGGGCGGCCGCGTTACCGTAAAGGGAAATTTGGATACTTCGTATATTATCAACGCCACGGTAAAATGCGGCGGCGCTATACAGCTGAGAGGCAAAGGACTGATACGGGGCGGGCATGTAACGGCGCGCACGTCGGTTACGGCCAATTTGATAGGCGGAACCACATCCGCGGCAAAAACAGTGATAGAAGTCGGCGCCGACCCGATCATGCTGGAACGTTTTAAAGAAGTGTCCGAAGAAATAATTCCTTACGAAAGGAACATCGCGGATCTTAAGTTGGGGGTTAATTCCCTGCTGAAATTGAAGGAAGCCGGGCTTCTGACGCCTAAAAAAGCCGATAATCTTGAAAGAATAAACGCGTATCTGGAAGTTATAACGCCGACGCACCTGGAACTGAAAGAAGAGCTGGACACGTTAAAAACCCAGATAGACAAAATAGGTTACGGTATAGTGAAAATAAAAGGGATGGCATATCATGGGTCAAAAATAATTATTGGCCACGAGGCGCTGGTGCTTAATGATGATTATTCCTGCGTAACATTTTTCCGCAATGAAGAGGGTATAACATCCGCGCCATTCCGGTGAAAATACTATAAAATCGGGCACATAAATAATTTGTGTAAAGCGCAAAATATCATAATGGGACTCTATCCCCGTAAATGGCAGCAAGCTGGTGCGGGACATGGACGCCGCCACAGAAATTTCACGGACATGATACGCGGCTATAGTGACATCGAACGAAAATCCGGCAAACGGCGCACCGCCATTTTTCGCAAAATTCGGTGCGTTTCACGGCGGCAATTGCCGCAAAGCAAACGAGCGGAGCAAGGCTAAGCGGAACGGCGGTCAGACCACTGTTCCGACTGGGGGGTTGGGGGAAGTTTTCCCACAACAAACGAGTGGTCAGCCATGGGCGATTTATCGACTATGGCTGACCACGTAAACGGTAATATGGAAGTTGGCTTGATGCGCTGATTATAACGCACCCCACTCCTGCTCCATCGCAAAACCAAACTCGTTATCAAAGAGCGATATAGCCGCTTCGTTCGCATCAATTATCTCAAAAAAATCTCTATCCTGACCTTTTATTTTAGCATCGCGTAGGCCCTCGAAAAGAGAGGAGGCGGTATTGTAAGAAAGCGTAAGGGCATTTAGCGTTTCCTTGTATGATGGCTTCACAGAATCTTTTGACTGAATCATTAGACAATGTAAATAATGCTTGAATGAATCCCCCTCCTTATAGTGCGTTGAAGAAGGTAACGCGCCTTGAAACAGAATAGAACTGTATGGGTTTTGCATATTGGGGGGCGGGGTCATTCTTGACAACAAATTTGAGCGCATAGCCACATCAAGATATGTCACCTTATATTCGGATAAAACCTGCGGGCAGTAATACCATGTTGCTCGTCTGCTTGGCTCATCGTTGTCCATCGTTTCAAAACGTTCCGGCTGAAACCACCGAACATTCAAAAAGTTTCCTGATGCAATAGCGTCACATTTTGCTAATGCAAGGCAAAGTAATTGATGGCTCGCATAACCTACAACAACTTCTTTTCCGGTGCGTTTTATACCTGCTACCAATGACAAAAGATTGGCAATCCATATCGGCATATCTACAAGATAATAACGTTGCGGATGCTCACAGACAATATAAACGCCGTCAACATCCCATTGCGACACGCTTTGAACAATACTCTCGATTTGCGCATCGCTTGTCACGACATCGCTTGATAGTGAAATAGTATGAAATACTTTCCGTCCATTCGCAAATTTTCTGCCTTGACTTACAAGCACACTTTGGATTTTATTCCACCGTTCATCAAATTTGGAGATTGTCTGTGAAGGTAAAATAAATGCTTCAGAATTTATTTCATCATTCATTCGGGCAAGAACAGAAATAACATCGCGGCAATCACCCATTTCGATATTGGTAATCCCCGTCTTCG
>JAIRVC010000047.1 GCA_031254095.1 Acidobacteriota bacterium | reverse complement strand
CCCCGAAAGTGATAAGTAGCTTTGGCTTGACCGTGCGTCCGGAAAGGCCAATCTGCCTGTTCTGAGGCGCCCAGCCCGCTTCGACAAGAGGCCTTGTCACCGCGTACTGCCCGCCAAGTTTTTCTGCAAGCGCGCTGATCATTTTCAGATCATCTTTCGCTTTCAGCCCCTTACCCCCGACCACAAGTATCTCCGCTTCCGAAATGTTTTCAGCCGGCGGCTTGCTTTCCGCCGAAACCGGTTCAATGCCGCTTCGAATCATAGCTTCTGTAACAGCCATATGTATTATCCCGCCGTGCGGCTTTACAATCTCCGCCTGGTCCATCACCTTGTAGCGCACGGTTGCGAATTGCGGACGCGAGTTCGGCGTGATTATTTCAGCCATGATGTTTCCGCCAAAAGCAGGCCTTGTCTGAACCAAATCGCCTTCTTTGTTCAACTCCAGGCCCGTGCAGTCAGCGGTCAATCCCGTCCTGAGCCTGGTCGAAACACGCGGCGCCAGGGAACGTCCAACCGAAGTGGCGCCCGTAAGTACGATAGCGGGATGTATATGGCCTATCGCATCCGCAAAACATACCGCGAAAGAGTCCGCCTTGAAATACCCAAAGGCATCGTGTTCATAGGAAAAGACTTTATCCACCCCGTATGTCAAAAGCTCTCCGGCCGCATGTCCCGTACAATTGCCAATCACAACAGCGGATACTTCACACCCTGCCATATCCCCCTGAGTCATATCTGCCCCTGCCGGCGCCCTGCCCGCAAGCTGCAGCGCCTTTCCGACAAGCTCCCTCACTACAGGATGAAGATTTTCCCCTGTTGTCTCGCCGAAGACAAGTATTCCCTGCCACGCCTCCTTGTCCACAACCTGGCGCACATCGTCGATCTCTATGATTGCACTTTGCCTGCATGCCGGGATACAAATACCGCACATTTTACAAGCAGCATTTAAGACTGGATACCCGTTCGCGATATCGATTATTTCGATGGCACCGAATGGGCAAGCCTTTTTGCACACTCCGCATTTATTGCATCTGTTTTGATCGATTGCTATCGCCATTTCAAAACACTCATAATTATTTTTATATCAACTGCTATCGCCATATCAAAACACTCACAAAAATTTCATCTGCCGTAGCTTATCCGACATGCGATTCGCAAGCACGCGCCCGTCCCCGGTCCAGACTTCATGCATTTCCATCTGTTGCGGAGGAAACATTCGAACAACTTTCGTAGGAGAACCCGAAAGCCCGTATTTCGATTCATCACGATCCGGAAAACTGTCAAACGCCAGAACTTCCGCTTCCCTGCCCCGCATAGCCTTCATCCGTTTGTATGAAGGAAGCCGCGGGATCAGCGCCCCCCGCTCTACTGTAACCAGACAAGGAAATCTCATAAAGACCGTTTCACAGGCGTCCGGAAGGTCCTGTCTTACCGTGACGCCGCCGGCTTCCCCGCACTCCTTGTCAACCCCATTCACTTCCATGTCCTCAACCCACGCGACATGCGGTATACCAAGATATTCCGCGATAGCGGGCCCGACCTGCGCGGTATCCCCGTCCGTTGTCTGCTTGCCGCAAATTATCAGGTCAAAATCCCCCAAAAGGCGTATGCCCTGTGAAATCGTATACGCTGTCGCCAGCACATCGGCCCCCGCGAATTTTATATCAGATAGAAGAAAGCCCCGGTCGGCGCCCATATAGAAAGCTTCGCGTATAGCTGTTTTTGTCTGCGGCGGGCCCATCGATATAGTCGTGACCTCGCCGCCATGCCTCTCGCGAAGCCGGAATGCCGCCTCAAGCGCGAAAAGGTCATAAGGGTTGAGCTTGGCTCCCGCGCTTTCGCGCAACAATACCCCTGTTTCCTCATCAATATTTACCTGAGATGCGGACGGCACCTGCTTTATGCACACAACTATCTTCACAAACGAAACCAGTGATCCTTTACAGCATTTTATCAAAAGTGACTGAACACTTTTGAACACTTATGAAGCATTTATTTACTATTTTTTATTATGCAATATGTACAGGATATGTCAAGAGATGATTTCGATTTTTGCCCTTGAAAGCGTTTCTTTTTGCTGATCGGTCACAAAATCGTCCGTTATGATTCTCGTGCAATCCGAAAGATCGGCTACAGTGATCATTCCTTTGCGAAACAGCTTCGTCGAGTCCAATAGCAAATTGACCTCCGCGCTGTTTTCTATGAGTTTTTGCAGTATGCCGGAAAGCTCCCGGTGCTCCGTTGTTATCTTGAGATCTTCGCTGATCCCGGCGGCGGAAATGAACGCACAATCAATATTGATCCTTTCGATAAAATCTGTCACCCATTCACCGGCGTACATTGAGAAAGAGTGAAGGAATTCACCGCCTGTAGAGATGATTTTCAATTCAGGGTATTTTGACGCTTCAAATAGCAGTGAAGGCGCGTTTGTAACGACTACAAGGTCATGAATATCGCGCTTGAACACTTCGAGCCCAAACACGTGCGCAGTCGTTGAACTGTCAATAAAAATACAGCCCTGGGAACGCACGAATGCCAGGGCTTTTTTCGCTATTTGCGATTTGTTCTGATGGTTTTGCTTATATCTGATAGAAAAGCGCGTCTCGAATCCGTCCGGCCCCTGCCTGACAGCCCTCGCGCCGCCATGCACTTTCGCAATCACGCCGGATTCTTCCAAAATGGTCAGATCCCGCTGGATTGTGATGCGTGAAACACCGAATACCGATACAAGTTTTTTTACAGAGCAAACACTTTCTTTCCTGATCAGATCCAGTATTCTGTCGCGGCGTTCCTCAGGTATCACGGCCTAATTGTTTGCGCTATAGACACTCACCTGCTTGCGCTTTTTGTCGTAACGCTCGAACTTGACATTTCCGTCCAGCTTCGCAAACAGAGTGTCGTCCGCGCCTCTGCCTACGCCATTGCCGGGATGGAATTTCGTTCCGCGCTGACGCACCAAAATGCTTCCCGCGCTGACGTATTGTCCGTCGCCGATTTTTACGCCGAGCCGTTTAGCTTCCGACTCGCGCCCGTTTTTTGAGCTGCCTACGCCCTTTTTACTCGCCATTTTTCATTCCTCCCTGCGTTTATTTCTTTCCGGCGTCTTCCAAAAGCGCGAGCAGTTCTTCCTTTTTCGCACTCTTCACATATTCTACGCCGAGTTCGTCCAATTTCGCCATAATATCCGCTTTTGTCTGCTTTGCCGCCGG
>JAIRVC010000032.1 GCA_031254095.1 Acidobacteriota bacterium | reverse complement strand
CTGCGGCTCGGCTGGAAGCCAGATGATTACGCACTACGAGACGTCATGGAAAGTTCTGAACCGGAAGCTTGATAACATTGAAAGAACCGGCGCGAATATTCTGGCGTCCGGCTGTCCCGGCTGCCGGATGCAGTTGCGGACGGGTTTCAGAAAGCGCGGCCGCTCGGTACGAACGGCGCATCCCGTAACGTTGCTGGATGAAGCCTATGGAGGTAATTAAGCAATGGAGAGCGGAATAATTGACCGGCTGACGCGCATCGCCGGCAAAGAAGGCGTGCTTATGACGCCGGAAGACCTTGCGGTTTACAGTCACGACGGGACTTTCGTCGAAGGCAAACCGGACATTGTCGTTCTGCCGCGCACGACGGAACAGACGGCCGAAATCGTGAAAGTGGCCGCGGAGACGCGCACGCCCGTTGTGGCGCGCGGCATGGGTTCGGGCTTTGCGGCCGGGGCTATTTCCATTGCGCCCGGCGGCATGGTTGTCAGCTTCACGCGCATGAACCGGATTCTGGAAATCGACCCGCTCAATTCGTCCGTTCATACCGAGGCTGGCGTCGTGACGGCCACACTGCAGGAAGAAGTCGAGAAATGGGGGCTTTTCTATCCCCCTGATCCTTCAAGCATCAGGCACTCCACCATCGGCGGCAATATCGCCTGTAACGCGGGCGGCCCGCGATGCCTGAAATACGGCGTGACCGGAAATTACGTCCTGGGGCTGACCGTTGTACTGGCTGACGGCAGGATTCTAAAAACCGGCGGCAAGCCGATCAAGGATGTCACGGGATACAATCTGAACAGCCTGTTTACTTCCTCGGAAGGAACTCTTGGATTGATTACCGAAGCCCTGCTGCGCCTCGTGGCGCGGCCGCGGCACGCCAAAACCGCGCTGGCGGAATTTGCTTCTCTCGACGACGCGGCGCGGGCGGTGAACGCTGTGCTGACCGAAGGTATCGTTCCGGCCAGCCTGGAAATTATGGATCGGACGGCGCTCGCCTGCATTGAGGAAGCGATGAACCTCGGCCTCAGCACCGACGTTGAAGCGTCGCTGATTATCGAAACGGACGGCGCGGACGAGGCGACGGTGGCGCGCGAGATAGAATCCGCCGGACGCGCCTGCATAGAAACCGGGGCGCGCAGGGTTAAATTAGCCGCAACGGAGGAAGAACGCGCGGATCTGTGGAAAGCGCGGCGGACGAGTTCGATCGCGCTGGCCCGCAGAGCCCCGAACAAACTTGGAGAGGACATCACCGTGCCGCGCAGCGCGATTCCGGAAGTGGTGCGGCGCATACGTGAAATCAGCCGGAAGCATGAGCTGCCGGTTGTGATTTTCGGACATGCCGGCGACGGCAATCTGCATCCTAATATTCTTTTTGATAAACGCGTTCCGGAAGAATGGGAAAAGGTCGAAAGGATAGTTCCTGAAATTTTCGACGCCGCGCTCTCCGTGGGCGGAACGCTTTCAGGCGAGCACGGCGTCGGCGCGCTCAAGCGGCCGTATTTTGAACAGGCGCTCGGCACGGTTTCGGTCGAAATCCAGCGCCGTATCAAAAAGGCTCTCGACCCTTTCAACATTCTGAATCCCGGTAAAATTTTTGATGACAAATAAAAGGACAAATAACTGTGAAAGAAAATAAAGAAAACATGGAACTAACCGCAAGTCAGATAAAAGGACGGCGCAATCTCTATCTTTCAGTGTCAACGCTGGGAATGCTGGTGCTGGGACTGATTTACGCCTGGTCGATTTTTTCCGGCCCGCTGTCGGCGCATACCGGTTACGGCAGAGGCGACCTGCAGATTACCTTTACCATTTCGATGATCTTTTTCTGCCTTAGTATGCTGGCCGGCGCTTTTATCAACAAGACGCTTTCCATACGCGGCACGCTGATGATCGCCGCGGTGCTGCTTGCCGTTGGATTTGCCGGAACCGCCATGTTCGGCACGGCGCATATTGGCGTCATTTACGTCTGCTACGGAATTCTGTGCGCCTCGGCGTGCGGCATCGGCTACAACACCATAATCGCGAGAGTGGGCATATGGTTCCCCGACAAAACCGGCTTCGCGTCCGGCGTTATGATGATGGGCTTCGGCCTTGGCGGCCTTATTCTTGGAACGGGCGCGGCTAAAATGATCGCCGGTATCGGCATCCAGACAACATTTTACATTCTGGCGGTCTTAGGATTTCTTGTCATGTCCGTTCTTGCCGCATTGATAAAACTCGCGCCTTCCAACATAGTCCGCGAAATGGCGCCGCAAAAACTCGCCGCCGGCAGCGGCGACAAGCCGGTTATTAAAGACGGATACGCTTATACTTCACCGATTTTAATTGCCTACGCCGTTTTTGGCGTTTGCGCCATCGCCGCCGGATTGACGCTGATCGGCTCCGCAAAACCGGGCATGGAAGCCGTAGGCGGAGCGGACTGGGCTGGTGTTGCCACGCTTTTTGTCGGGCTTCTCTCAACACTGAACGGCGTGAGCAGGCTGATCGTCGGAACGATCTACGACAAAACCAGTCTTATCACCGCGCTTTTCATCGTCGCCGTCGCCGGTCTTCTGGCGTCGGGCGGTCTTGCCGCCGCTTACGCGACATCGTCGCCGATTCTTTACATTGCCGCGGGCCTGTGCCTTGGATTCTCCTACGGCGGAATTCCGGTGGTCGCGGCGGCCTTTGCCAGGGAGGGATTCGGAGCAAAAACCTATCCGACAAATCTGGCCACCGTCAATCTGACCATCGCGCTCGGCGCGTTTCTGAGCCAGGGCGTTATCAGCATTGCCAGTCCCGACGGTACCGCCACGCATCTTCCGGTCTGGCTGGCCGTAATAGGCGTCAGCGCCGCCGCGTTTCTGGGCGTAATTGTATTCACCGCTATGTACAGGGCGAAATTATAGGGAATCTCTAAAAACCCCAAACTCTGCGTTACGCGGCCGATCCAAAATGCTCATTT
>JAIRVC010000353.1 GCA_031254095.1 Acidobacteriota bacterium | reverse complement strand
AAATACGCAATCCGTTGACGTCCATCCGTTCAACCATTCAATATGTGCTGTCGGGTTACAAGGAAGGCGACAGCAAGGCGGAGCTTCTGCGGGAATTGCTCCGCGAGGTTGACCGAATCGACAGTACGCTGGACGGGCTTCTGACGCTGACGCGCACCCGCGAATTCGACCCAGAGCCCGTGGATGCCGGCGAAACGCTGGAACGCTCGCTGCTGCTTATCAGCCGTCAGGCGCGGCGCAAAAACATAAATATTGAATTCCACCGGCCCGGCAACAGGCTGATGGTTCGCGGCGTTGCCAACGAGCTGAAACAGGTTTTTATGAATCTGCTTCTGAACGCGCTGGCCGCGGTTCCCGAATGCGGCTCGATCAAATGCGATTGTTCCGTATGGGAGCAATATTACGACGGCGGAATTGAAAGATGGGCGCAAATAAGCATTGAGGATTCCGGCGCGGGCATCCTTCCGGAACATATGGATAAGATATTTGATCCGTTTTTCACGACGAAAAACGACGGCACCGGATTGGGATTGGCCGTCTGCCACGGCATCGTCCAGCGCCACGAAGGAGAAATCGATCTGCAAAGCGTGCCGGACAAAGGAACTGTGGCGGCCGTTCGCCTTCCGCTTCTGTATATCAAGGAAGCGCCGGGGAAACTCTGAGGCAGCCGCCTTACGGCGGCCAGTGGTCAGTGATCAGTGATCAGTGGTCAGAAAAATTCGCCGTGAACCATCTTTGATGGTAACTTCCGGAATGAAGTAAGGGAAAAATCATGAGCCGAATATTAATAGTCGATGATGAACAGCAGATACGCCGCATCCTGTCCCTGCTTCTTGCCGACCACGGCCACGAAACGGCGGCGGTTGAATGCGGCGAAGCCGCGGCGCCGATGCAGGCCAAATTCCGTCCTGACATCGCCCTTCTGGATGTCAGCTTGCCGGGAATAGACGGCATTGAGACCATGAAGCGCCTGCTCGCCGCCGACCCGCGGCTTATATGCATCATGATGACGGCTTACGGATCGATTCGTTCCGCCGTTGACGCCGTGCGGCTTGGCGCGTTCGATTATCTTTCAAAACCTTTCGACAACGACGAGCTTCTGTTTTCCATAGAGCGGGCGTGGAAGATGCGCTGCCTTGACAACGAAATTAATACGCTGCGCCAGGAACTGGAATCGCGCTACGGCTTTAACGACATCATCGGGATTGATCCGCGGATGCGTGAGGTGTTCCGTGTGATGGAAAAGGTGGCGGCCTCAGACGCCACCGTCCTGATTTCCGGCGAATCCGGAACGGGAAAGGAACTGGTGGCGCGCGCGATTCATCGCCGGAGCTCGAAGGCCGGAGGGCCGTTTATCGCTGTGAATTGCGGCGCGATTCCGCGCGATCTGGTTGAGGCGGAATTTTTCGGCCATGAAAAAGGCGCGTTTACGGACGCCCATAAAAGCCGCCAGGGGAAATTTGAACTCGCTTCCGGGGGGACGCTGTTTCTCGATGAGATCGGAGACCTTGCGCTGGACGCGCAGGCCAAAATTCTGCGGGCGCTGCAGGAATGTGAAATAACGCGCATAGGCGGCGGAAAGCCCATATCTGTTGACACGCGCGTAATCGCCGCCACGAACAAGGATCTGGATCAGGCGTTCAAAACCGGGAAGTTTCGCGAGGATCTTTACTGGCGTTTGAATGTCGTATCCATTTCCATTCCGCCGCTGCGCAAGCGCCGCCAGGATCTGCCGCTGCTGATCGATCATCTGTTTGACCGTTTTCAGCGGGAGATGCAATCCGATGTGAAATCGATCAGCCCCGAAGCCCGGCGGCTGCTGCTCGGCTACGCCTGGCCGGGCAATGTGCGCGAACTTGAAAACACCCTGAACAGGGCGGTTATTCTCTGCGACGGCGACACGATAACCGCGCGCGATCTGCCTCCGCGCGTTCGCGGTGAAGTCAGTGAAGCCGGAGAGGACGCGGACGCCGGCGATGCTAACGGAGAATTGAAACTTGCCGACGCGGTGCGGGATGCCGTTGTCCGCTTGGAAAAACGGCTGATCGCCGAGCGCCTTGCCCAATGCCGCAGCAACCGTACCGCCACGGCCAGCAGTCTGGGCATCACCCGCAAAACCCTTTTCACCAAAATGCGCGAACTGAATCTTGACGCGGAAATCCGCGAAGATTCCGAAATTTAGAGATATCTATAAAAAAATCCTGCGCATTTCTCATACGGACAGTTAATAAAGTAATAAGTAATTACAAAGAACAAAGGATTTCATCTGGAAATTTATGGACAAACGTATATACATTAGTGTAGGCTGACATATGAAAATAAAATCATTGAGGTTGATCACTATGAAAAAACAAGCTCTTAACACGATGCCATCACTCAAAAGCGATGAAGAAGCCGAGCGGTTCATCGAGTCCGCTGATTTATCAAAATATGACTTGTCCGGCTTTTCGCCGATGAAGTTTGAATTTGAACCGAAAACGTCAACGCTCAATATGCGGCTGCCCAAAAACCTGCTTGTCGCCGTGAAGATGAAAGCTAAAGCCGAAGGAATGCCCTATACCCGTTATATTCGCCTTGTATTGGAGCAGGCGATTACGGGACAGTAAACACGCCGCAACAGAACGACAGGCGATTAGGAAAAGCTCGCCGAAAAGGATTTGCTGCTCTCGAAAATACGTTTCGTAATTGACCGCCAGATCTTTACTGTCGCCGCCAAAGCGTGTAAAGCATTACCCGCACTGGGTAATGCTTTACACAGTGGCTGGCGCCGGTTCTACATTTTTATCACCGATTTTTGATTGAAAGATCCTGTTTGCAGTGTAAAAACAATCAAAAATCCTATACGAACGGCTAGCCGCCAGCCACTGACCACTAGCCACTGCCATTGGCGCATTTATTGCATACAAACAACATCATGAAAAAGAAAATCCTATTTGTCGCAATCGTGTTTACACTGGCTGTTCCGGTCCGGCATCCCGGCTTACTTGCGCAGCAATCCGCCGAGGACGCCCGCCTTATCGAAGTACGCCGCCAGCAGATCAATCTCAACGAAATGCGCGCCGCGCTTGCGCGCACGCGGGAGCTTGTCGAGCAGGGCGTGGAGAGGCAAACCGAACTCAATGCCGCGCAGGTCAGGCTTGAACAGGCGCAGTTGAATTATCAGAACGCCGTTCTTTCGCTGCTGACCTTGCAGCCGCGCCTGAGCATACAGGAAGCGGTGAAGCGGCAGGACAGCGAAGGCCGGAGATTCGTGCGGCTCACGCTGCAAAACCTTACGCCTTCATTTGACGACTCGCGCTTTCAAATGCTCAACAATTTTGAAGGCGCTGACCCGATTCCGCCGGAATTGCGCACGCGGGATGTGACCGACGTTTTTGTTTCGCTTCAAGCGACGGGCGCTTCAGGCGACGCCCGCTCAACGATCATTGGCATTCCGTATGAAACCCATATAGACCGGCTGCAGTACGGCGAATCGCGCACTATGGAATTTCAACTGCTGCGCGACGCGGACAGCCTGATTGTCGCGGCGAACTACAAAGGCCAGACGCAGGAATACACCATCCACCTGCAGCAGGCGGAAACCGATAACGTGCTGATGATGAGTTCATTGCAGGTATCGCAGGAGGCCGACCTTGGGGCCGAAGTCACTTTTGATCTGAAACTGGAGCGTTCATCGGTTGACGTGCGCCGTTTTCCGTTAAAGACGATCAATCTTCCCCGCCAGATATCGCACAATTTCCTCGATCCCGGCAGCAGGGCGCGCTTGCAGCAGGTGAATTTTCCGACCGGCGTAACGCAGCAAAATCTGACGCTTCAGTTATATCTTCCTGACCGTACCAGCGAACAAGTCAAGATGGACGAACCGCTTGAATTCTGGGTGCTGGCGCTTGACGACGAGGCTGAAAGGCAATTTACGGAAGACCGGATTTATACGGAAGATGAAATCGGGCAAAGCCGCGCCGGACGTGTCCGTCTGATTCTTTTACCGCGCGGCGTCGGCAGGATCGAAGTTGCCGCGCCCAGTCTGTTCTCGGAGATTCTGACCGGCGATACGGTTGAAGCGAAAATGACGCTGCGCAACGCCGGGACGCGCCGTCTTGACAACATCAGGGTGCGCGCTGAAACGCCGCTGAACTGGCGCGTTGAAATTGAACCCGACATAGTGGAAACGCTCGACGTCAACCGCGAGGCGGAAGTGAAGTTTCTGATGATACCGCCGGAAGGCGCCGTCGTCGGCGATTATGAAGTGCGCATTAAAACTGAAAGTTACTCATACAACCGCGCGATTCCGACCGAGGACAAGCTGTATCGCATCAGTATTAAGGCTCGCCCCAATGTCCTGGCTACGACCGGGCTGTTTGTGGGCTTGCTTGTAATACTCGCCGGAGTCGCGTTTTTTCTGGTAAGGCTGACGAGAAGGTAGCCGCCTCGCGGCGGCCAGTGGCTAGTGATCAGAAAAATCCGCCGCGAACCATCTTTGAGGTAACTGAATGAAGTTATAGGTAAGAAGCCGCCTGACATGGAAGCGCCGGCGTCTTCGCCGGTGAAATGTGTTGCGGCTGCTGCCGGATTATGAATAAACATGGGAAAGGGAGGAGATTATGATAGAAGCGGTAAATCTGACAAAACGTTATGAGGACGGCGTGCTGGCGCTTGACGCTCTTAATCTGTGCGTGAATCCGGGCGAAATTTACTGCCTGCTCGGAGCGAACG
>JAIRVC010000351.1 GCA_031254095.1 Acidobacteriota bacterium | reverse complement strand
AAAATTGATTTTACCGTGAAATCTCGTGAAATTGCATCGTTTTTTCATAAGGATCAAGACAAATGGGTGAAAAGCATCAAAATTAATATCTTGGGGGGACGGGCGGGGGCGTGTCGGATTTTACGAAAATATAAATAATTGATACATATGGTTTTACAACGATGCTTCAAATCCCGTATAGGCGTAGCTTGCCGTAAGCCGCAAACAGGGCCGCTCCATATCCATTCAAGTCCATCAGCTTCCATTCGCATCTTGGCGATCTTCGCGGTATATTAATTGGTTGCGCAACAATCAAAACACATTCGCGGGCGTAAGGAAATACTGATTAAATCAGCGTTTACGTAAAAGAAAGGGCGGCAGGCTTTGGGCGACAGCAGCAAAGTAAGAAATTTTTCTATTATAGCGCATATTGATCACGGCAAATCGACACTGGCGGATCGTCTCCTGGAGCATACCGGCGCGCTCACAAAGCGCGAGATGGCGGATCAGGTACTCGACGCTATGGATCTGGAGCGCGAGCGCGGCATCACCATCAAGGCGCATTCCGTGCGGCTGAATTATCGCGCGAAAAACGGCGAGGATTACATTCTGAACCTGATCGACACGCCGGGGCATGTCGATTTTTCCTACGAAGTGTCGCGCAGCCTTTCCGCTTGCGAAGGAGCGCTCCTTGTGGTGGACGCGGCGCAAGGAGTCGAGGCGCAGACGCTTGCCAATACCTACCTCGCGCTTGACAACCATCTGGAAATAATTCCCGTTCTGAATAAGATCGATCTGCCCGGCGCCGATATCCCGCGCATCAAAGACCAGATAGAAAATATCATCGGCCTCGATACGGAAGGCGCCATTTTAGCCAGCGCCAAGGAAGGAGTCGGGACGGAGGAAATTCTTGAGGCCATCGTACACCGTCTGCCGCCGCCCAAAGGAGACTACGACAGGCCGCTCAAGGCTCTTATTTTCGATTCATGGTTCGATCCTTACCGCGGCGTTATCGTACTCGTGCGGGTCATCGACGGGACGATAAGCAATGGAATGCAAATTCGCATGGTAAACACTGAGCAGTCGTTCACCGTCGAACAGGTCGGCGTGATTACCCCAAAATTTCAGGAAGTCGAATCGCTGACGGTCGGCGAGGTCGGCTTTGTCATAGCCAATATCAAGCGCGTCGCCGACACTAAAATCGGCGACACCATCACGGAGGAACGCCGACCGACCGACGAACCTTTTCCCGGCTTTCAGGAAATAAAGCCGATGGTTTTCGCGGGGCTCTATCCGACCAACAGCGCCGATTATGAAGATCTGCGCGACGCGCTTTCAAAGCTGCAATTGAACGATTCGGCTTTCTTTTATGAACCGGACACCTCCGGCGCGCTCGGCTTTGGTTTCCGCTGCGGTTTTCTGGGCCTTCTGCATATGGAAATCGTGCAGGAGCGCCTTGAACGGGAATTTAATCTGTCGCTGCTTACGACCGCGCCGGGCGTACGTTATCGCGTCACTACCGCCAGGGGGGAAGTGATGGAAATTCATAACCCGGCTAAACTTCCCGACCCGGCGTCTATCGCGAAATTTGAAGAGCCCATTATTACCGCCATGATTCTGACCAGCGACGAATATCTGGGGCCCATATTGAAGCTTGTCGAGGAAAAACGCGGCGTGCAGAAAGGCTTCGAATACGTTACACCCACCCGCGTGCTTGTGACGTATGATCTGCCGCTGAACGAAATAGTGCTCGATTTTTACGACCGGCTGAAATCGGCGTCGCGCGGTTACGCTTCGCTGGACTACCGGCTTTCAGGGTATCAGGAATCAAGGCTGGTCAAACTGGACATACTTGTTTCGGGCGATCCGGTGGATGCGCTTTCACTGATCGTGCATCAGGATTCGTCCATCGTGCGCGGGCGCGCGCTGGCCGTAAAAATGAAGGAACTTATACCCAGGCAGATGTTTGAGATAGTCATACAGGCCGCGATAGGCAGCAAGATCATCGCGCGGGAAACCGTGCGGGCGATGCGTAAAAACGTGATCGCCAAATGTTACGGGGGCGACATCAGCCGCAAACGCAAGCTGCTGGAAAAGCAAAAGGAAGGGAAAAAGCGTATGAAGCGGATCGGCAAAATCGATATTCCACAGGAAGCTTTCCTTGCCATACTGAAAGTCGAATCGTAACTCTCCGATGCTCCCTACAGATATGGGCGCAAGTCCACATCTGTAGGGAGTGTGTCAAAAATCAGCCGGCTTTCGCGACGTCTCTTGTCGCGATAATGTCCGTGTCGCAACCGGCGGGATTGGCGATGATCACATCGTTGATGACAATCGGCGCTTTCAGCGTCTTTTTGCGAATCTCATCCATTACCGCGAAAATCTTCGCAAGCGGAATCGGCCGGTCGGTGCGCACGCTCACCATAAGCGAGTCGCCGTTTTCAACCGGAATGCTCGACGCGATGGTGCGCATCGGGTTTTCAATCTCCTGTTTCGCCCACTCGTCGCCCATCTTGCAGGCCACCTCTTTACCGATGGCGAGCTTCCCTTCTGCATCAACCAGAATTTTGCCGTTTTCGTCCAGCTCAACTGTAATCGTGCAGCCGTTCGGACATCTCACGCAGGTCAGTTCTTTTTTCACGCTCATTCTACCGATACCTCCATCGCATTGCCGCCAGAGGCGACATCTTTCCCGACCTTGATACGGATCATTTCAGCCGGGTGCAGCCGCACCTCTTTTTTCCGGATGATTTTATCGCCGTTTTTCACCACGACCCTCCGGTTTCGCCCCGGCTCCGTTACGCGCATTGAAAGGATAAAGTCGTCTTCGCCGGACACGCTCTGAGGCAGCGTGTAACGTATGCCGTCGCCCGGTTTAACCTGTATCCTGTTCGCCGCCGCCTTGTATCCTTCTTTGGCGTAAGCCGCCGCGAATTTTCCGGCCTGTTCGGATTCCACGGAAACCCAGTCAACAAGATCGTGCACATGAAGAACGTTGCCGCAGGAAAAAATCCCCGGAACGCTCGTCATGAATGTGTCGTCCACAATCGCGCCGCCTGTAATCGGATCCATGTCGGCGCCCGCCTGACGCGTCAGCTCGTTTTCCGGAATCAGGCCGACAGAAAGCAGCAGCGTATCGCAGGGAACAAAACGCTCGGTCGAGGCAATAGGCGCGCGGTTTTCGTCAACCTGCGCGACTTTCACGCCTTCCAGCCGTCCGCTTCTCCCCGCGATGTCAGTAACGGTCGTTGAAAGGAACAGCGGAATATCGTAGTCGTTAAGACATTGCTGAATATTGCGCGGCAGGCCGCTTGAATATGGGAGCAATTCAAACACGGCTTGAACCTTCGCGCCTTCCAGCGTCATGCGCCGGGCCATGATAAGCCCGATGTCGCCGGAACCGAGGACGCAGACGCTTTTTCCGACCATGATGTTTTCGAGGTTCATCAGGCACTGCGCCGCGCCTGCGGTAAAAACGCCGGAGGGACGATGTCCCGGAATGGAAATCGCACCCCGCGTCCGTTCGCGGCAGCCCATGGCGAGAATAACGGCCTTTGCCTGAATGTACTGGAGTTTGCCGCGCGTGCTGACTTCAACCACGCGGTCTTTTGTCAGCGACAGCACAATGGCGTTTTCCATTACGTCTATGTTCTTTTCGCGGAACTGCTTTATGTAGCGCGCGGCGTATTCCGGCCCGGAAAGCGCTTCCTTGAAAATATGCAGGCCGAAACCGTCATGGATGCACTGGTTTAAAATTCCGCCGAGAACGCGGTCGCGCTCCACAAGCAGCACGTCATCGCAGCCCGCTTCCTTGACGGCGATCGCCGCGGCAAGTCCGGCCGGGCCGCCGCCGATTACGACCACGTCTCTCTGAATTGTCGGTATCGTTTTTTTATCGCTCATTATGCCGCTCCCCCTTTCGGACGCATATTTCCCACAAACATCGGGGAAGTCTTTCCACGTTTCAGGAAGTCTTCCGGCTTCCATCCGAATTCATCGCGCATCAGTCTGACAATGCGCGGTATGCAAAAGCCGCCCTGACACCGCCCCATCGACGCGCGGCCGCGATACTTGATGCTGACCAGCGTGCGCGCTCCCAGCGGATTCTGAATGGCGTCGAGGACTTCGCGCTTGGTGATTTTTTCACAGCGGCAGATGATTTCGCCGTAGTTCGGATCCTGCGCGATAAGGTCGGCCTTTTCTTCCGGTGAAAGCTCCTCGAAGAAATCGACCATTCCGGGACGCACCGGATTGAACGCGGGATCGGGCGTAAGCGTGATGTGATTTTTGACCATACCCGACACCATATCGGCAATGGCGGGCGCCGATGTCAGACCCGGACTTTCGATGCCGACAAGATTGATGAAGCCCTTGTGATCTTTCCGGTCTTCAATCACAAAGTCCGCGTTGCCGCCGACTTCAGGAGGCGTCTGCTTGGCGCGGCTGCCCGCGAAGTTGCGTATGAAATCCGTTCCGCGCATGGCCGGAAGAAGCATCTGCCCTTCGCGGCGAAGCTGCGCCATGATTTCCGCCGTGCAGGCGAAATCTTCGGGATCGTCGAGATATTCGGCTGTGGGGCCGATAAGGATATTGCCGTCCACCGTCGGAGTCAGGTGCGTTCCCCAACCCGCCGCGTGTTTTTTTGGCGCGGGGTAGATGAGGCATTTCAGCGTTCCGTCAAGGCGCTTGTCGAGAATATAGTATTCGCCGCGGCAGGGATAAATCCTGTATTCATTGATACCGGCCATCTTGCAGACTTCCGCGGCAAAAAGCCCCGCAGCGTTAATTATGACTTTGGCTGAAAATGTGTCGCCCGACGCCGCGCGCACCAGCCAATCTCCATCCGCCTGATGTTCTATGGCGGTTACTTCCTGTCCCAGGTGAAAATTCACGCCGTTGGCCAGCGCGTTTTCAGCGAGGCCGATGGTGAGGTTGTAAGGCGAAACAATGGCGCTCGTCGGCGAATGGAGCGCGGCGACGCCCTCCACGCCCGGTTGGATTTTCCGCATTTCATCCTGATAAATAACCCTGACGCCCGGAACGCCGTTGGCGTCGCCGTTTTCCTTCATCTTGTGGAGCGTCGGCTCGTCTTCCCTGTCAAGCGCCACCGTCAGTTTGCCGATGCGCTTCAATTTAACTTTCAGGTCGCGGCAAAGATCGTCCATCATCGCGTTGCCTTTCACCGCGACAAACGCTCGCATTGAACCCGGCGCGTATTTGAACCCGGCGTGACAGACGCCGCTGTTGCGGCAACTCGCGCCCATGCTTACATCCGCTTCTTTTTCTATCAGCGCGGCCTTGACGCTGTATTTTGAGAGCTCGCGAGCTATCGCGCACCCGACCACGCCGCCGCCGATGATAAGAACTTCATATTTTGAATTCACGTTTTAAACCTCGCTTTATCACAGATCCGGGCTGATTCCGGTCCGCGCTCTTCCCTGTCATCCATTTTGCGGGAGGCTGCATATTTCCTTGCAAAATAATATGTTTGGTCACATTGCAAAACTGGTAGACCATGGTTGCCCAACGGCAATATAATGCCATATGCCGCCAGAAAAACAAGCGGAATTTGCGGCGGGTGATTTTTCAGGAGGCCGAAACATGTATACAATGCGGATAATTCCGGCAGCGGCTTTTTGAATAATCGCGTTGTATGCGCGGGCGCTTCTTGTTGCCGCCGCGCGCCGTTTGTGAAAACACACAGCAGTATCCTCGCATAATGCAACCGGCAATATTTGTGAAGGTGTTAATTGGCTTTATCGCTACGGAAGAAATTAAAAATTTGCCTTCTTCCTCCGGTTCATGTACAAATACTTTTTTGTGATTTCAGGCGCCAGGGAATACCGGTGAAACTCCGGAGCGGTTCCGCCACTGTAATCCCAATATCGGCCCACGCGGCCGGGATCTGTCAATCCAGTCACTGTCCCCGAAAAGGGATGGGAAGGCAGACAGCATCGGGAAAGCCAGGAGACCTGCCTGATCTTAATGAAGCGCGGGTATTTTAATAAGCGCTTCATTAATGCTTTCCGCGCAACGGATGCTGTGAAACATCCATTGCGCGTATTTCAATTACATATTTTTGAGTGCAGTAAAAAAGCGTTTACGCCGGTTTTGTATCCAGCGATATCCGGGATGGGTTTTTCGTCCGCGCCGGGCGGGGTCCGGATATTTCACGCGCGGGATTTTGCCGTGAAGAACGCCTCGCGCAGAGGAGAAAATGAATGTTCGAGGGAAAAACCTTTTGGGACATATTGCAGCTCGGCGGCCCGACAATGTATGTCCTTCTGCTTTGTTCGTTCATATCGATCACGATATTTCTTGAGCGGATGTTTTATTACCGGAAGCAATCGCGCGCGCAAAGGGGCGATTTTTTAACCCGGCTGAGCGAAGCGATCGCGGCGAAAAATCCGGAAAAAGCCAAAGAACTCGCGAAAGAAACGCAAACGCCCTGGGCGCGTGTGGTCGAAGCCGGGTTAAAGGAATACGGGCGTTCAGAAAAAATCATGTCCGGAGCAATGGAACGAAAGATGCTGGACGAGACGAGAAATCTTGAGCGTTTTACGGGCATCGTCGGCACGATAGGAAACATCGGCGTATATATCGGATTGCTGGGAACGGTTCTGGGCATCGTCCGCGCGTTTCACGACATAGCGGCGACGGGCTCCGGCGGAATCAGCACGGTGATCGACGGTGTGGCGGAAGCGCTGGTTTGCACGGCGGCCGGACTTTTCGTCGCGATTCCGGCGGTGATTTTCTTCAATTATTTCACCCGGCGAGTCGAATTTTTTACGGACGACATGCAGGTGTGCGCCTCCGAACTGCTTTGCCTGCTGGAGGAAAAATAAGGTGAAGATCGTCCGCGGAAAACCCCGGATAATGGCCGACATCAACATCACGCCGTTCACCGACGTTGTGCTGGTGCTGCTGATCGTGTTTATGGTTGCGACGCCGGCGCTTTACGAATCAAGCCTGAAAGTGGAGCTTCCACATGGAACGACGGCGGAGGATGCCCGCAAGGACGTGGTTGTCACCATAGACGCGGATGGCGGTATTTATCTCGATGACAGGCGCGTCGATCTGGAAAATCTTGGGAAAGCCGTAATGGAAATGACCGCGTCCGGACTGGAACCGCAGGTAATCGTCAACGGCGACAGAAATGTCAAGTACGACGCCGTGATTGCGGTAATGGACGTTCTGGCGCAATCCGGCGTGAAAAACCCCGGCCTCGGAATAGAAATAAAACGATGAAAAACGGCGGCGAAACCAAAAACGCAATCCGGCGCTTTATATTTATGGGAAGCATATCTGCGTTTCTGCACATGATAATCGCGGCGGTTTTATTCATGGGGACAAGTCCGGCAAATGAACAAATGATTTATCGCGTCGAGGTAAGACGCGTACAGCCGCCCGCAACGGAGCAGGCCGCGCCGCCGGATGGGCCTACGCGAAATGAACAGGCGGAAATTCGCAAAGAACCGGATGAACCGCCGGTTGTTGACCTGACGGCAATCTCCGCGCCGGTATCGCTGGAAACGGCGGCGCGGCTGGAAGAAAAATTAAAGAACGCGGATGTCTTGATGCCTGTGGAAACACCTGTGCCTCTTGCGGAAAACGCGATTATTACGCCGGGCGGCGGATTAGGATCCGGCAAGGACGACGATCCCGGCGGCGGAAACTCTTTACTTGCGTCGGGAACCGGAAACGGTTGGGGTGGCCCGGCAACCGGCGAAGGCCGGGGCGGCGGAAGCGGATCACCCGGCGCGGGCGGCGGTTCAGGCGGTGGTTATGGAAGCGGTTCAGGAAACAGCCGCGGACGCGAGGGAGCGGGCGGAGATGAAACCGGCGTTTATTTCGCGGGAATGCCGGGAATTATCCCTCCCGGATACGCAAGGACGCCTCAGCCAAATTATCCGGAGGCCGCGCGAAAGCGGGGCGAAGAAGGAGACGTACTTCTGAAAGTTGAAGTACTGGCAAACGGGCGCGTGGGGCAGACGGAGATTGCCGAATCATCCGGATTCGTGCTGCTGGACGAAGCGGCGCTGAAGACCGTCAGGAACTGGCAATTCAGGCCCGCGCGCAAAGGACGCGAGAATGTCGCCTGCTGGGTAAATATCCCGGTTAAATTTAAATTGCGTTAGAAAAACGCTTATTAATGGAGAAAGAATGAAAGACAAGTGTTTTGGTTTTAAATTTATTTTACTAAATGGAGTTGTTGCCGCCGCGCTGCTGCTATGCGCCTGCGTCTCAATGCTGACGGCGCAGACGGTTGCCACCCTTGACGAAGTCGTGATAACGGCAAGCCGCGCAGAGGAAAACCGGCGCGAAATCAGCAGCAATGTCACAGTAATTTCCAATGAACAGATACAGTCTTCTACTGCCGTCTCTCTTGATCAGTTGATGCAGCAGAACGGCTTCCATATTGTTAGCCAGGGTACGCAGAAGACGATGTACATACGCGGCATGGGACAGTCGGGGATGAATACGGAGATGCAGAGCCGCGTGCTTGTGCTCGTTAACGGACGCCGTATCGGC
>JAIRVC010000331.1 GCA_031254095.1 Acidobacteriota bacterium | reverse complement strand
TGCGACGAAGATTGCGCTGTTCAAAGCTACGTCCGTATTTTGCAGTTAATTGTGTCGCGAGCCGCGACACAATTTGTTTTCCGTACTCGGCGCGCTGGTTTCCGAGGACTTCATCATTGATACGTTTGCCGACCTGCCAAAAAATAAAAACAGTTGCTCGGCTTGCACGCATAGAAATTTCGCGGCGGCCTTGTTCAATAATGGCCGATATTTCTTCAAATAATATCTGTTCAAGATTTATCAATTCCATTTCAATTTTCTTCTATGACGGATAGAGTGGATAATCTGCATTTTCGTATCGGCAAAACGGCAACCCGGCTGTTTATAATACTCAGAACCTCCTCGCTTTTGCCGCCGCGCGAAAGCCGCCTATGTCACGTACAACGCTTAATTTTACCGCTTAACTTTGCAAAACGGCATCGTTTTTCTGGACGGTCAAAAATTCGCTGATGGCGGGATCGCCGCTTTTCTGCTTTTCCCGCCACTCGCGATCCTTGCCGCAAACCGGCTGAAAATCGCAATAATCGCAATGGCCGTAAGGGTGGACTAGGCTATGTGTCCGCGCGAAAAAAAGGCCGTTTTTCATACATGAATCAAGAACGCGCAGAACACGCGGCAGATCGGCAAACGCCGCCTCCATCTGCTCCGGCGTAAGCACGCTTTGTCTGATCCTGCCGTCTTTGGGCTGTAAATACAGATATTCAGCTTCCACGGATTCCGCCGCCGCGAATTCTTCAAGCGCCGCAAGCGCCCCGCGGTAAACCGCGAGCTGAATCTTTTCGCCTCCCATTAATAACGCCCTGTCTTTACTTCGCAGCGTATCGGGCAGCTTCCCGGTTTTATAATCAATCACGCGCGCCCGTTTCCCGTCGGCGGAGATGTCCGCCCGGTCGATTCTTCCGCAAAATTCAAAATCCGGCTCTCCTCCGGCCTTCGGCCGGAACGGAGGAAACTCTGAAATATTTCCAAACGCCTGTTCAAGCCGCGCGATACGCATGTCGCCGTCGGCCCGCGCGATTTCAAACAGCAGCCAGTTTTTCATGAGCGCGAGCATCCCGTCCCTTTCGATTTCCCAGAGCAGAGCCGGCATCCCGGCGGGCCGTATTTTTTCAAGCTCGCGCAGTGTTTCATCTTCAAGCGCAAGCATAAGCCGTTCTTCAGGGGCGGAAGTAAAACCTCCGCCCATGTGGTTTTTAAGAAAAGATTCAAGCGCCGCGTGAACAGCCGTGCCGCGCTCAAGAGGATCCATGCCGTCGGTTGGCTCGCGCTCATCTTCCTCTATCCGAAGCTCCAAAACCTGTTTCAGGAAAAAATAGTACGGACATCTGGCGTATTCCTCAATGCGGCTGGCCGATGTTTGACCCGCCCCGGCTTTAAGCTTTTGCCTTGTCCACTGAATCAGACGGGGATCGGATATCAAGCCGTCAAATTTCGTGAGAGGATTTTTGCGGCGCGCCTTTTCATATTCCAGCGGCAGCCGCAGACGCCGCGGTTCCGCAAGCGCCAATTCATCAAGCGCCCGCGCGGTTGAAAGCCTCCCTGACGCAATCCAGCGAAGACGAATCTCTCCTTCGTCCGCCGCGGCGAGTCCTTCAGCCGGCGCGGCGGCGTCAAGGCTGACGGAACGAAATCCCGGAATATTTTCCATGCTGAATCCGTCCGGGGCGACCCTGCCGCCGCTTGCGGCGGTTGCCGCGCGCAGAAAAAACAGCGATGGGAATTTTTCACGGTCGGCGCTTTCATCAAGGCGCGATGTTATAAGAACCAGACGCCGCGCCGCAGACCGCGCCGCCATGTCAAACAGCAGTTTTTCCTCCTCGGCGCGCGCGCCGCGAAGCGGCAGGCTCCCCAGACGGCGGCGCTCCGCGTCCGGAAGCAGCGGATCCTGCCTCAGCTTTGAAGGAAAGCGCCCCTCGTCTAGTCCCGGAATGACGACCAGTGGAAAACGCAGGCCTCGGGCGGCGCTTACACCGAGGAGGTTCACTCCGCCGCGCTGAAACCGGCCCACGGGATACGTGAGAGACTGGACGGCTTCATCCAGCAGCGATCGGATTTTTATCGCGGAACATATCGCGTATTTCTTATTCCCGGCCACGGGTTGCGCGAGCGCTTCAAGCACCGCTATTTTATCCAGCGCGGATCCAAGACGCGGCCAGCCGGGAGAAGTTTTCAGTATTTTTCCGAAACGACGGCGGAGAAAATCCGCCCATTCGGCGAAAGACTCCAGATTGGGCCAGCCCGCCGCGGCGGCCATCAATTTGCGCCAGTCTTTGCGCAGACGCCGCGCGTCGGCCAGCCGTTTGCGCGACGCGGTTAATTTCTCCGGTTCTGTTTCATTTGTTTGTTCAAGCCGACGCACGGTTCCGGCCGCCCGCCGCAGAATGCCGCGGGTTGCGGCGTCCCAAGCGCGAACGCCCGTCAGTGATTCCGCTTCGCGGGTTAAGGCGCGCCAGTTTTCGACGTCCCATTTTTCCGTTCCGTTTTCCCGCAAAGCCGCGCCGATGAATTCAACGGCGGTCAGAATCGCCTCGCGGGAAAAATCGGCGGTTTCAAGGCCGCTCAGCGCCAGCGCCGCCTGGCATAAAGGGCGGCCGGAAAACTTTTCTCCGCCATGTATGTAATAAGGGATTTTTCGCAAGCGCAGAGCTTCCGACAGTCTCGGAATATCGCTTTCCGGCCGGCGCAAAATCACGGCGGCTTCGTGAAAGCCGCTTATGACGCCTTCGCGCGCGGCGCGAAGAATTTCCCTTACAATCTCGGTCGCGGCGCGCGATTCCCCCGGAGCGGAAACCAGCGCGAGCGATCCGTCCGCCTCAAGCGAGTCGTCCCGCATCGGCGCGCGCGATAATCCAAAGTTTCTTTCGGCAAGCCGCCCAAGCGAACCGGACTTTACCGGCGAAACCAGAGGAATCGGCCTCGCGCCGGTCTTTGAGGCGCGGGCGTCGAGAAATGGGCGTGCGAATTCCGAAACAGCCGCGTCCA
>JAIRVC010000104.1 GCA_031254095.1 Acidobacteriota bacterium | reverse complement strand
CGGGTGGGTAAGTTATTCATTTGACGCGGACGAGAACCCATCGGATCTGGAAGAGTTAAATGCATGGTTTTATTCTGACGAAAAATTGAAAGACCTTTATGTTCATGTGACTCAACTGCCTGACAGGACGATAGCAGGCATACCTTGTAAGGTTTACACCGCTACCGATGATGGGAACAAAGTTACAGTGGCGTTATGGAACGGATTGGCGATGCTAGCGGAAAGTGAAAGCGCGGAAGGCGAATGGTTACTATATGAAGCGCGGGCGGTGACATTCGACGTTCCCGGGGAAGCGTTTACCCAGACACTGGATGTAACGTGGATTGACTAATTGAAAATTACGGGTTGTCTGCTTACGGGCGGTTCTGAAACAGGCCGCCCGTTTTTTTCTGCCCGTCCGCCATTCCGAAGTTCGATATAAAAAAGAGGCAAATCGGTGTAAATACATGTGAATAAGAGAGATATCGTGATTTATGCGGTGATATATGTTTCCATGTATTGGTTTTGGCAAATTTTAAATACTTGATTATAATTAATTTATGTCAATATTTCGAATCCGGCACGGCTCAACAAACTACCGTTTAAAACCATTTATATCAGCGCGCGGGCAGGATGCCTGTGCGCATATGTCTGGAAAATAAATGCTCCGGCACTGCATAAATTACGGCGGGCGGCATGACGCCGGGCGTCTGACCGCGGACATCCGAAACGAGGCGCTGAAAATCGGCTTTGCGAAAACAGGCTTCGCGCCTGCGGGTAAAACTCCTTTCATGGCGCATTTTCGCGACTGGCTCCGGGACGGGCTTCACGGCGAAATGCGTTACCTTGAGCGGCAGGCGGAAAAGCGCGGCGACCCGGAACTGGTTCTTCCGGGCGTCCGGTCGATTGTCGTCGCGGCGCTGAACTATTATTCCGGCGAAACTCCTCCGTCGTCCCCTCTTGAGGGAAATATAAGCCTTTACGCCCGGGGCGCGGATTATCATCCGGCGGTGATGGACCGGCTGAAACGCTTGCTGCGGTTTATAAAAAGCGCGGTTCCGCAAGCGAATGGCCTCTGTTATGCCGATACCGGGCCGGTAATGGAAAAAGTCTGGGGCGCGGAAACATCCGTCGGCTGGATTGGAAAACATTCCGGACTGGTGTCGCGGGAACTGGGAACGAGATTCTTTATAGGCGTCATTCTGCTGGATATTCCGCTGGCGTATGACGAAAAGAGCGAAGCGTTATGCGGCGACTGCCGGCGCTGCATGGACGCCTGTCCAACCGGGGCGCTCGCCGTGCCGTACCGGCTGGATGCCGGAAAATGCCTTTCGTATCTGACAATTGAATTTCACGGGACCGTGCCGCCCGAACTGCGCTCTCTTGCGGGAAACCGGATCTTCGGCTGCGACGAGTGTCAGAACGCCTGTCCATGGAACCGGTTTGCCGTAAAAACAACGGTTGAGGAACTGACGCCTCGCAAAGAAAACCTCGCGCCGGAACTTTTGTCTCTGGCGGGTTTGTCCCGTGAGGCGTTCGAGCGGCGTTTCGCCGCAAGCCCCGTTCTTCGCGCGAGCCGGGACGGTTTTGTGCGCAATGTTATGATTGCGTTGGGAAATTCGCGCCGCGCAGAAGCCGTTCCGGCGCTTAAAGCCGCGTTGCTTGACGAAAGCCCGCTGGTGCGCGCGCACGCGGAATGGGCGTTGAAATCAGTGACCGGCGGCCATTGATCGCTAAAAGGGAGTTTTATAATGGACAGATTTAAAGGCGTTGACAGTTATATTCTTTCCGGAGCGTTGAGAGACATCGTAAACGCCGCGATTGCGCTTGAGCGCCCGCTTCTTTTAAAAGGGGAGCCGGGTACGGGTAAAACACGGCTGGCCGAGGCGATAGCTGAGGATCTCGGCCTCCGGCTGATTCGCTGGAATATCAAATCAACTACCAGGGCGGCGGACGGCCTTTACGTCTACGATACGGTGCAGCGGTTGAACGACTCCCGTTTTAACGACAAGGATGTTTCCGACATCAGTCAGTACATCCGGCTTGGCAAACTGGGCGAAGCGCTTTCCGCCGAAGAGCAGGCCGTTCTGCTAATCGACGAAATAGACAAGGCCGATCTTGAGTTCCCCAACGATCTTCTATTTGAACTGGATCAGATGAGCTTCGATATTATTGAAACCGGCGAACATATACGCGCCCGGCAAAGGCCAATAGTCATCATTACAAGCAACAGCGAAAAAGAACTGCCCGACGCGTTTCTGCGGAGATGCCTGTTTCACTACATCGAATTTCCCGACCATGAAATGATGGAAACGATCGCGGCGGTTCATTTTCCTGATCTGCGAAAAAAGCTGATTTCGCAGATCGTCGCCTGTTTTTATTTCGTGCGCCAGCACCATGAACTGAGAAAGAAACCTTCTACCAGCGAACTGCTTGACTGGATTGCCGCGCTTACCGCCGGCGGCATCGGCGCCGACGAACTTGAACGCCGGCTTCCATTCCTCGGAGTTCTCCTTAAAACCGAGAACGATATTGCCAGATTCGCGTCTCGAAGGTAGCCGCATCACGATAGTCAGTGGTCAGAAGCGGGTGGCCGCCCCGGCCGCCCTTGCTGGAATGAATTTATGGGCGAGAATTTATGTTTATAAATCTGTTTAATGCGTTGCGGCGGCAGGGCGTCCCGGTTACTTTCAACGAATGGCTGACTTTGCAGCAGGCGCTGGACGACAATCTCCCCGCGAATTCGCTGACCCGTTTTTACGGAATCGCCCGCGCCATTCTGGTGAAGACCGAAACGCATTTCGACCGCTTCGACCGGGCGTTTCTCGACTGTTTCGGGCATATAAAATCGAATGAGGAGCTTCTCCGGCGTATTGAGGAACGGCTGCAAAAAATGCCGCCGCTCGAACTGACGGAAGATGAAAAGCGCCTGGTGAAAGAGCTTGAGCTTGAAGAACTTCGCGCGGGATTCCTTGACCGGCTGCGCAATCAGGACGATCAGCCTCATATCGGAGGAAGCAGCGCGGTCGGGACGCGCGGGCGTTCGCCGTATGGCGCGGGAGGCTATAACCCCGCCGGCGTTCGCGTCGGGCAGGGAGAGAGCCGTCATCGCCGCGCCGTCCAGATCGCGGAAAAGAGGAGCTTTCGCAATTATCGCGACGACGTCGCACTGTCAGTCCGTTCGATGAAAACGGCGCTCGGCTACATACGCCAGATTGTGCGCGAGGGGCCGAAAGATAATCTGAATGTTGAAGAAACCGTCCGCAAGACCTGCCGCAACGCCGGGGAACTTGAGCTTGTCTGGGAACGCGCCCGTCGCGCGCAAATCAAGCTTCTTTTGCTGATGGACGCCGGCGGTACGATGGAACCGCACGCCGATCTGGTAAGCCGGCTGTTTTCCGCCGCGAAAGACGTGGTAAAGGATCTGAAATCATATTATTTTCACAACTGCGTCTACCAGGATCTCTATACGGACATTTACCAGATGCGTTCCGTCGAGACGCGCAAGGTTCTTGAGACCACCGGCCGGGATTATAAAGTGATTATCGTAGGCGACGCGTCAATGGCGCCCGGCGAGCTTCTGAACCGGAACGGCGCGATTGATTTCTGGTATGAAAACGACCGGCCGGGAATCGAATGGCT
>JAIRVC010000074.1 GCA_031254095.1 Acidobacteriota bacterium | reverse complement strand
TGCGTGCCATTGTTTTTGCGGTTCTGGCAACGTGTGGCATCTTTTTCGTTTTTTTCAGGCTGTCGACCGCCGAACGCGACGTTCTTGCCTGTAATTTGGTTCTGGCCGCTCTGTTTGTTTTCTTATGGCACATATTGCTTCGCGTTTATCTGCGGTTGAGGGTGCCGCCAACAAACATGCTGGCGCTCGGCGTCAGCAATCTTTCGGTTGCCGCCGTCAAAAAAATCATGGAACACCCGGAACTGGGCATTAAAGTTGTCGGTTATGTTGCCGACGCTTCCGAAGCCAACGACGTTTCAGATGTCGATGTAAAGATTATCGGGGATTATAACAATTTTCCGAACGTTATGATGGAGCATGACGTGAATCATGTGATCGTGGGACCGTCGGACAGCCGTAAAATACTTCCAATAAAAGAACTGCTGGATTTCAGGATAAAAGGTGTGCCGATTGAAAGCGCTGAGAGTTTTTATGAACGGATCGCCGGAAAAATCCCGGTTGAAAATTTAAGACCGAGCTGGCTGGTTTTTAACAGCGGGTTCGACGCATCCAAAGACGTTTTTCTACGAAAACATATTCTTTCAATCCTGCTTTCGTCCATACTCCTGATTCTGACGTTGCCGATTTTCCTGCTCGCCGCGATTGCCATCAAGCTTGATTCAAAGGGCCCGGTTTTTTACAAACAAAAGCGCGTAGGCAGGAATGGCCGCGTGTTCAAACTCGTGAAATTCCGTTCCATGCGGCAGAACGCCGAAAAGGAGTCCGGGCCGGTCTGGAGCACTCCGGGAAAGGACAGCCGGGTTACCAGGGTCGGATACATCCTGCGCCGGACGCGCATAGATGAGCTGCCTCAGGTATATAATATTTTACGCGGCGACATGGATCTGGTCGGCCCGAGGCCGGAACGTCCGGTCTTTGTCGAACAGCTTTCCAGAGAAATACCGTATTACGCGCTGCGCCACGTCGTCAAACCGGGAATTACCGGGTGGGCGCAGGTCAACCACAGATACGCCAGCAGTACGGAAGACACGGTCGAAAAATTGCAATATGATCTTTTTTATATAAAAAACATGTCTCTGACGCTGGATCTGATGGTGCTTTTTGAAACCGTGAAGACGGTTCTGGTTCGCAAAGGATCATAGCAGGGGCGGCCGAGGGCGGTCGCTCCTGCTATTTCGTTTATTTCGCGATCAGGGATTTGCCGGTCATTTCCGCGGGCTGTGGAATTCCCGCCATTTCAAGCAGCGTAGGCGCAATATCGCACAGGCGTCCGTCCGCGTGCAGGGTTGCGGCTTCAAGCGCCGGGTCGCACAGAATCACCGGAGTCGGATTCGTCGTATGCGCGGTAAAAGGCTCTCCCGTTTCAGTGTCGATCATCTGTTCGGCGTTGCCGTGATCGGCTGTTATAATCGCGCGGCCGCCATTGCGCAGAATCGCTTCAATCACTCTGCCCGTCTCAATATCAACGGCGCGTACCGCTTCAATCGCGGCGGGAAGAATTCCTGTATGTCCTACCATGTCGCAGTTGGCAAAATTTAGAATCATGAAATCGTAAACGCCCGATTCGATGCGTTTGATGGCCTCGTCGGCGATTTCGCGTGCGCACATTTCCGGCGCAAGGTCGAAAGTCGCCACTTTCAGCGAGGGAATGAGTACGCGGTCCTCGCCGGCGTTCGGTTCTTCCACGCCGCCGTTGAAAAAAAACGTAACATGCGCGTATTTCTGCGTCTCCGCGATGCGAAGCTGGGTTTTTCCAAGCGCGCTCAGATATTCGCCAAGGGTATTGGTCACCTCGTCTGGTTCGTTTACAACGCGCAGGTTGGTGAATGTTTCGTCATACTGCGTCATGGTTGCGTACCTGAGCGGAAAAAAACCTTCCCGGCGCTCAAACCCGCTGAAATCTTCGGAAATAAAGGCGCGCGTCAACTGGCGCGCGCGGTCGGGACGGAAATTAAAAAACACCACGCTGTCGTTCGGCCTGACCGTCGCGACGGGTTTGCCGTCTTTTTGCACAACCGTCGGCTGAACGAATTCATCCGTTTCATTTTTTTCGTATGATTTTTCAACCGCTTCCTCGGCGCCCGCCGCCGTGAGTCCTTCTCCCAGCGCGATGGCGTCGTATGCGCGTTTGACGCGGTCCCAGATGTTGTCGCGATCCATAGCCCAGTAACGCCCCGTTACGGTCGCGATTTCGCCCGTACCGGCGCGCCTTATTTCGGATTCCAATTCTTTTATATATCCGAGGCCGCTTGAGGGCGGCGTATCGCGTCCGTCAAGAAAACAGTGGATATAAACGCGCGATACGCCTTCCGCTTTCGCCATTTTCAGCAGGGCGTAAAGATGCGTATTGTGGCTATGTACCCCGCCGTCCGATACCAGTCCCATCAGGTGGAGCGCCGCGCCTGGCGCCTTCGCGCCTTCCATCGCCCAGAGCAGGGCTTCCTTTTTAAAAAACGCGCCTTCGCGTATCTCCTTGTCGATTCGCGTAAGTTCCTGATAAACGATACGCCCGGCGCCGAGATTCAGATGCCCCACTTCGCTGTTGCCCATCTGGCCGTCGGGCAGACCGACATCAAGGCCGCTCGCGCCGATTGCCGTGTGCGCAAAGCGCGCCTTGAGCGCGTCAAGGTTTGGCGTTCCCGCTTTAAGAATGGCATTGCCCTGCGCGTCGTCCGCAATCCCGAATCCGTCCATGATAATTAAGGCGGTCATACGTTTTTTCATAAAAAATTCTCCCGACAACATTTTTGAACTGAAACTTTATTCGTCCGGAAACCGGACATGATCGCTGAATTAAAGGATGCTGAAATCCGAGGCGCTGGATTTGTCGCCAAGCACGGTTCCCGGCCTCAGCCTCGCGCCTTCGCCGATGTAGCACTGCCGTCCCACGATGGATCTTTCAATGCGCGCTCCCGGAAGGATTCGCGTTCCGCTCCAGATAACAGAATCTTTGATGCGCGCCCCTTCTTCGACGCGGCAGTCTTCTCCAAGTATCGAATTTTCGATCATTGCGCCCGGCTTTATAACGCATTTTCCATCCAACAGGGAAAATGCGTCTACCGTAATACGAGATTTTTCCCAATCGTTCAGGCGGCAGGAACTATGCGGATATCGCGGCAGCTGCACGCGGCCGGATATGACGCCGAAGCCGGCTTCCAGATATTTTGCCGGACTGCCGATGTCCTGCCAGAAGCCTTGCATCGGATAAGCGAATATTTTCGCCTTTTCCTGCGCCATGGCGGGAAAGAGTTCGCGTTCAAAACTCTGCGCGTTGCCCGCCGGAATGCGGTCGAGCGCGCGACGCTCCAGGATGTAGATTCCCGCGTTGACCGTATCCCCGGTTACTTCATCTTCAGGCGGTTTTTCCGTAAAACGCATTATGCGGCCATCGGACGCCGTTTCCACAAGACCATAACCGGATGGATTCATGACGCGCACGGTGACGATCGTCGCTTCCGCCTTTTTTTTGCGATGAAAATGGAGAACCTCAAGCAAATCAACGTTTGTCAGGATATCCCCGTTGAGTACTATCGTAGTATCGTCGATAAGATTCTCGGCCGCTTTGAACGCGCCGGCAGTGCCAAGCGGCTGGGCTTCGTGGCTGTAACGCATTATAACGCCGTACTGCATGCCGTCGCCGAAGATGTCGGTGATTTTACGCGGCTGATAAGAAAGACTCAGAATTATTTCCGTGATATTCGCGCGCTTTACGCGGTCGATCTGAAAAAATAAAAAAGGTATGTTTGCCAATGGAACGATCGGTTTCGGAATATGCAGGGCGAGCGGCCGGAGCCGCGCGCCTTTTCCTCCGGCAAGTATCAGGGCTTTAATCATGACGCAATCCTCTTTTACAATTTATGACTGTTTTGAAGTATAGCATGGAATTAGCTGATGAATCTTGCACCGATTTTGCAGGTTTTATGATACCCTTTCCCATCTATGAATCTGCCAAACGCTCTGACAATAGCTCGAATATTTCTGGTGCCGGTGGTTGTCACCGTTCTTCTGGCCACCAAAAACCCTGAGGCCCGGACCTTGTGGGGCGCCAGCCTGTTTCTGGCGGCCGCGCTGACCGACATGCTTGACGGCTATCTGGCGCGCCGGCGCGGGCAGGTAACGACGCTTGGCCGGCTGCTTGATCCCATTGCCGACAAACTCCTGATTTCATCGGCGCTGATCGCTCTTGTATGGCGGCATACCGCGCCGGCGTGGATGGTTGTGGTCATCATCGGGCGGGAGTTCGCGGTAAGCGGGTTGCGCGGCATCGCGGCGCATGAAGGGTTCTCCATTGACGTTTCCCGTATGGGCAAGGGGAAAATGGTGATGCAGGTCGCCGCCGTTGTAGGCCTGATTCTTGGCGAAAAATATCATGGCTGGGTGGAGGTGACGGCGGAAGCGCTGTTATGGGCAGTGGTTTTCTTTGCGCTTGTTTCCATGGGGCAGTATTTCCGGGAGTTTTGGAAAAAGCTGGGCGACCGGGTCAGGCTTCATGAGGACCGCCGCATAAGGGTGCTTGAGCGCCGTGAACAGCGAGCCGCCGAGCGCCGTGAGCTGGAACGCCTGCGCGAGTTCGAAAAACTGCATCAGCAGGGAACGGGCAACATTTCGCCGCCGCCGGAATAACCGGGCGTAAAATAAATCTTGTTTCAGCTTTTTCCGGCTGTTACCCTTTTTTCGTTATGGACAATACAAACGACGGAGAAATCACCGGCTTCCATTTTCAGCTTGCCGATATTTGCGCTTTTTTTCCCTTCAAGGCTTCCTGCTGACTTTCATATTACATTGCCGGATTAAGGAGTCTCTTTTTAAATCAAGGAAGATTTATGTCGATAAACAAATTTCATCTTAACTGGAAAATTTTGAAACGCATATGCGTTTCAGCCGTTATCCTGGCTTTTCTGTGCCTGCTGGCTTATTCGCACCACCGTGAACGCGTCCGTATCGCGGAATTGACAAAGGTGCTGGAGGAAACCATCACTTTATCCGACACGCCGATAAAGGTGGAAGTTAGAAACCCGAAAAATTTTCAGGCGACTGCGTATAACATAACCGGCATTACCAAAAGCGGACTGCCGGTTGCCCCCGGCCATGTGGCGGCCGACCCGAGAGTCATTCCGCTAGGATCCATGATTTACATCGAATCCGCGCTGATGGGCGGGATTTACCAGGTGACGGACACCGGAAGGCTGATCAAAGGAAGAATCATTGATATTTTCATACCAAACTACAATGAGAGCATTGAATTCGGGCGCAGGAAAGTAAAAGTGGAAGTGCTTCGCTATGGGTATGGAGACGACGATCCCTCAAGTAAACGCTGATTGTTTCCCTGGAGGTTCCCGATTGTTTATTGCCGGTTTCATGGTATACCTACGCGCATGAACGCAAAGGGGATTAGAGTCTGCCGTATCGGCGGCGTCGATGTCATTATCGATTATTCATGGGTCATCATTTTTTTTCTGCTTACGTACAGCATGGCGGAAACGGTTTTCCCCGAAGCGCATAAAGACTACGGGCGGCTGTGGTGCTGGCTGATGGGAATTGCCGCGTCCGCGCTGGTTTTCGTTTCCATACTGGTTCATGAACTCGCGCATTCCTGGGTTTCCATCAAAAGGGGAATAAATGTAACAAGCGTCCGGCTGTTCATCTTCGGAGGAATGGCCGAAACCGCTTCCGAACCCAAGGACGGGCGCGATGAATTTCTGATCGCCCTGGCCGGACCGGCGGCGAATGTATTGCTGGGCGTACTGTTTAGCTTTGTGTTTATCTCTACGATGGAACATATGAGTCCTGTAACTACAATCGTCCAGTGGGCCGTTGTGACAAACATGGCGCTGGCGTTTTTTAATCTGACGCCCGGTTTTCCGCTTGACGGCGGACGCGTTTTACGCGCTTTTTTGTGGGATCAGTGGAACGACATGGCGCGCGCCACGCAGGTGGTCAGCCGCATCGGAGACGTCCTGGCGGTATTTATGATAGGTTTCGGCTTGCTGCTGATGATCTTTTACAAAAGTCTGCTGGCCGGAATATGGTTCATCTGCATAGGTTTCCTTATGAAGCGGGCGTCGGGCGGCGCGCTTCAGACCGCAACGGCGGCGAAGACGAAGCACGAACAACCTCCGCGCGTTACCGTGAGGCAGATCATGAAGAAAAATCCTGTCGCTGTGGATTGGCTTGTTCCCGTAAACCAGTTTGTTGATGATTATCTGTACAGGTACTTTTTTACGGAATTTCCCGTGCTCAACCGGGATGAGTTCGTCGGCATTGTTTCACTGGCGGATGTAAGCGGCGTGGCGGCAAAACTCCGGGATTTTAAACAGGTCAGGGACATAATGATCCCCGTTGAACAGCTTGTCGCGCCGGGTCCTGAAGATGATGCGGACAGCGTGTTTGAGCGGATGCTGGAAACCGATGCCGAATTTATGCCGGTAATCGAAGAAGGCCGGTTAGCCGGCATTATTTTACGCCGCGATATTGCAAACTACGGTCAAATCAAGATCAGCCTGAAACAATAAGGTTCCCGCAAGATTTTACGGCGATTCGAGAATTGCATGAAGCCGTTCGCGGCACGACATTACTTTGCGCGGCAGCGCAAGGCGCGAGCCTTGTTCGTAAACCGCGACCAGCTTTTCAAGATCGGGTCCTGAATCGCGTCCAGTCAGCGCCGCGCGAATCGGGTGATAAAGATTGCGCCCTTTCTGCTTTGTAGCCGCTTTTACCTGTCCGGCTATTTCCCGATAGCTTTCCGGGGTTAAAGTTTCCTTTTCGTAAACCAGCCGCGCGAATTCTTCGGCGACAGCGCGCCCTTCAGCGCCGGACAGCAGCGCGCGCGCGGCATCGTCGATATCGGATGAATCGCCCGCGAGGCCGTAAATAATCCCCGTTTCAGCCGGCAGTTGATCGAGATGATCCACATGTGTTTTTATGAGATCAATCACTTCGCCGAGCCATGCGTCCATTTCGGAATCTTCTCCGGAACCGGCGGGAAACAGGTCGGCGTCCACAAAATATTGCTTCGCTTTTTTGACAAGATCGGCGCCGGGAGTTTTGACGATATATGTCCGGTTCATCCAGTTAAGCTTGCCGGTATCGAAAATCGCGGAACTCTTAATTACGCGGGCGAGATCAAACCGTGCGCTGATTTCATCAAGCGACATGATTTCCTGCCCGTCGGTTTCAGGCGACCAGCCAAGCAGCGCGAGATAGTTGACCAGCGCTTCCGGCAAATATCCCTGACGCCGGAATTCCTCTATGGAGGTCGCGCCGTGCCGCTTGCTCAGTTTCTGCCCGTCAGGGCCGAGAATGGTCGAAAGATGCGCGAATTGCGGCGCTTCAATCCTCAGGGCTTCATAAATTAGAATCTGCCTGTGCGTGTTCGACAGATGCCCGTCGCCGCGAATAACATGCGTGATCTTCATCAGCGCGTCGTCTATGACACAGCAGAAATTATAGGTCGGACTGCCGTCTCCGCGCAGCAGCACAGGGTCGCTTATCTGGCTGGTTTCGATCTCAATCCGCCCGAAGACAAGATCGTCAAATCCCACCATGCCGGGACGCACGCGCAGGCGCAGGGTGCGGGGAATATCTTCATTGAGCTTCGAGGCGATTTCATGCCGCGTAAGATTGCGGCATTTTCCTGAATAAACCGTTGTTTCACGCCGCGCCAGTTGCTCCTGCCTGGTCGCCTCAAGTTCTTCTTCGGTGCAGAAGCAGAGGAAAGCTTTGTCTTCTTCCAGCAACTGCCCGGCGTATTTGTCGTAAAGGCCGTAACGGTTGGTTTGACGGTAGGGGCCATAGTCGCCCCCGGCGTCTATTCCCTCATTCCAGTCAAGACCCAGCCAGCGCAGGTCTTCCATAAGCTGTTTTTCGTATTTCGGCTCGCTGCGTTCGGCGTCTGTATCCTCTATGCGCAGAATGAAAGTTCCATTATGCCGCCCGGCAAGGAGCCGGTTAAACAGGGCTGTGCGCACGTTGCCTACATGAAGAAAGCCGGTGGGGCTTGGAGCGAAACGTACACGAATTGAATCAAGCGAATTCATAATCCCTCTTTTCTATATGCCTCGGTTTCTGCGCTCCGTGTGCCTCGCACTTAATCTCGCGCAGGCAATAAATCAGCGTTTCCCTGATGTGGGTTTTGGGATAAAACTAAACATTCTGAAGAAATTCGTAAAGCTCTGGTATATCTGAAGCAATGGCTTCCCATATTTGTTCCATATTCAGTTGCCAGTAACCATGAGCTGCAATATTTCGTACTGCTATCACCTGAATCCAGGGGATTTCAGGGTGTTTTTCCGTAAATTCTGCCGACAAATGATTGGCACATTCTCCAATAGTCAACAGTGACATGCAGACGCCATGCTGTAATAAATCATCATTTAAAAATTTTTCTTTTGAGGCGTCTGTTGTGACGTCAATAATAAATTCAACTTCTACTCGCATGCGTTTCAGTTGAGATTTATCTCTGTCAATCATAAAATACTCTCACGTTTATCTATGGAAAGCCGTTC
>JAIRVC010000066.1 GCA_031254095.1 Acidobacteriota bacterium | reverse complement strand
TCAATCAGAGCGACATCCTTTTGTATCCGGGTTTTTTCCCTGTACAGGGTGACGCGCACGGTTTCTCCGGGCTTTTTGGCTTCAAGAAAAAGCTGCAGCTCTTCCTGCGATTTAACGGCTCTGCCGTCGATTTCGGTGATAATATCGCCGCCAGCTCCGATGCGGTTATTAAACCAGCGCACGACTTCTTTCGCGCCGCGTATATCCGCCTTGTGCGCGGAACTGCCGCTGTTGACGCGATAAACGAGAACGCCTTCCGAAACCGGAAGATTCAGAGCTTTTGCCAATCCCGCCGTAAGCGTATAGCCGTCAATGCCGAACCAGGGGCGGCGGACGCGCCCTTCACGGATTAACTCGGTAGCGACACGCCGGATTGTGTCGGCCGGAATCGCGAATCCTATGCCTATATTGCCGCCGCCGATGGTAAAAATTGACGTGTTGACGCCGATCATTTCTCCGGAAGTATTCAGCAGCGGCCCGCCGGAATTGCCGGGGTTGATCGCGGCGTCGGTTTGAATGACGTTATCCACGAGATCCCCGCTCTGTGTTTCGATTCTGCGGCCGAGGGAACTTATGATTCCAACCGTCAGTGTGTTCTGCAACCCAAGAGGATTGCCGATCGCCAACACTTTCTGCCCTACTTTCAGCCTGTCGGACGCTCCAAGGGAAATTGGGAAAAGCCGTTCAGCCGGAGCGTTTTCAAGTTTCAGAACGGCAAGATCGTTCTGCCTATCCTCCCCCACAAGCGTCGCCCGGTATTTCGTGCGGTCCGGGAGCGAAACCTCAAGACTGGACGCGCTTTCTATCACATGGTAGGTGGTTAGTATGTGTCCGTCTTTATCCAGCACGCATCCGCTTCCGGTTCCGCTTTCCTCACGGATAATAGCGCTGAAAAAGAAACGCTCTTCAACCATGATCTTCGTGGTGATATTGACGACGCCGGGGCTTACCTGTTCGTAAACCCTGACGTTTGTTTCTTCGTCATTGCTGAGCGTCAGCGGCCCGGACGGGCCGAAAGCGAAGGCTTGTCCATCGGCGTTCCGGTCGCGGAATCCGGGGACGATATTCCATTGCAACGCGGCCAATGTCGCCGCGATCGCCAGCAATGCCGTAACGACAACCGGATAAAAGGGATTATTCCGCATAGAAACCGGGGTCTTTGCCGTCAGACCGTAACCTGACGGTAAAGACCCGCCTTACGTTACCTGAGGGTAATGGTTATACCGGAGGCAATGTTTACCGCCATGGACAGCGACGATTTGGGAAGTTCATCAACCTTCACATTTGCGGTCAGCCCCAGGATGCTGACATTCAAGGTGTAATTTCCCGGTGGCACCGGTTGGGTAAACCTGCAACTGCCCCGGCTTACTCCGTCCGTTTCAATAGGCGTTGACCGATAGGTGCCGTTCGCGCCCTGGAGTACAAACTGGAATCCGTCAAGGCGTTCCATTGACCAATTGCCGCCCTGTTTGCTGATGGTCGTGGTAATCGTCTTAGGCGCTTTTTTCAGTTCTTCTTCTTCGCGGTCGGCGGAGGCGCGCGCCTTCGCCCGTTCCTTGACGTCGCCGATCCATTGCTCTTCCAGTTTCGCAAGTTCGCCGGAACTTTTCATGCGCGAAATCGTCTCGTTAATCTTTTCGAGCAGTTTGGCATCGCCCTTGCGCACGGCGACAGCGTAGGAATACTTGTTGATGATCGTATTCATGATGTTTGTATTGGGGAAGCTCTCGACGCTGCTGTAGTTCAGCAGGATTTCGTCGCCGACAACCGCGTCGATCTCTCTGCGGTTCAGAAAACCAAGAGCCTCGTCAACCGTTGCGTATCTGGTAATCGTTACATTTGTCGCCGTAGTCTGAGACGTCATAAATGTATCCGCCGGACGGCCCGTTACAACGCCAACCGTTTTACCCGACAAAGAGGCGAGATCCGTGACGCCGAATTCCGTGCGATGATGCGCGATAACGTCGCCGGTATCATAATAAGACTCGGAAAAATCGAAATCCGCGGATCTATGAGGCTCATTTATAACGGAAGAAATAATCATATCAACGGTAGTTCCGTCCTTGAGCACTTCAAACAGATGATTTACGCCTCTGGTTCCTATCCATTTAAGAGGGTAGCCTATGGTTTTCGCGATATCTTCGCCGACATCCGCCGCCAGACCCTGGAACGCCGTGTCTTTGCCGAATTCGAAAGGCGCGTTCATGCCTTCGGTGAGAACATGCACCTCTCTATTTTTTGCAATAATGTCAAGGGAATTTGGCGTCTTTGTTCCGCTTCCGCATCCTGCCAGCAAAATCGCCGCGCCTCCAATAAAAAACAACAGCTTTATACTTCGCAAAACCATACCTCCTTAATAGGGATAATCAGGAATTACTCAAACATATTTCTCAAAACACAGTTTTAAATTATAGCCAAATTGCGCGCCCAACCCAAAGCTTTTTTCGTTCAGGGACACGCCGATTAACCGCCTGCGCGCAACGTAAACAATTTGGCAATTCGCCCGCGCGGATAATTAATCAGCGTTTCCTTGGCCAAGGGCAAAAACTTTATTTCGCGGCCTGCGCGCGAAGACGGGCAAAATATTTGTCCATCGCCTGCAATTTTTCCATATTTGGATACGTTTCCGCCGCCGCGGCGCCATCGCGGAAAACCATTGCCTGCGGCGAGGCATCGGAATAAGCCGGCCACACGGGGAGTCCGCCGGCGTTTGGATCGCCGGTTTTAGTAAAATTCACCCAATAGGAGCTTACTACGTCAGACAGGGCGAGATTCGCCGCTTCGGGTTCCTCGCCGTCTCTTGCGGCAAGCGTCTGGAAAGCGTATGGAACATCCAGGCCGTGTCCCGTGCCGTCCGCGTCAGGCGCGTGGTGGTCGAAGTAGTAGAGGAACGCTTTGCCGGTTCCGTTTTGCGCCTGCATACGCGCCCATGTCCATGTGTTCCATCCGAACGTATTGTCGCGCGAAAGATACTTTGATGAGAGCGAAGCTTCCGCGTCATTGGCGTGAGGGTATGCGGCAAGGATACCGGCGGCTTCGGAGCCGTAGTTCGCGTTCACCTGTTTTACGAATTCCGCGGCCGTGGTTTTGCGCGCGCCGAAACTCGCGGCTTCGTCGGAGGTGCTTCCCAGCAGAATCGGCGTATCGTTAAAACGGCCGGTTTGGTACTGAAGGTACTGATCGTCAATGATAATATGGCCGTCGGCCACCGGCCGGAAAGAAACTCCGCTTCCGGCAATGGCGTTCTGGATATCCGCAGCGCTTACGCCGCGCGCGGCCGCGATATCCGCCGCGCCCAGCTTTTCGAGGAATGTTGCGCCTTCGGTTTCGGCCAGTGAAAGCACTGTTACGCGCGCTCCGGCGCCGCCGCTTACGCTGGTGCGCAAGGGCGCCATGGAAGCGCCGCTCATTGAAATCACGCCTCTGAAAAGCCCCGCGGAAGCCGGCGATGCCGCCAGCATACTGACCGCCATGCCGCCGGCCGAATGTCCAAAGATCGTTACCTTTGACGGGTCGCCGCCAAAATGGCCGACATTATTTTTCACCCATTCGAGTCCGGCGATCATGTCTTCGAGTCCGTAATTTCCGGATCCCCTGCCGCTCTCTTTGCTGAGTTCGGAATGTGCCAGAAATCCAAACGGGCCAACTCGATAGGCGATGCTGACGACGACAACGCCTTTTCCTGCAAGTTTTTCGCCGTCATACATTGGAACGCTGGTCATGCCGCCGGTAAAGCCGCCGCCGTATATCCATACGAGAACCGGCAGGCGGTCGGACGCGCGGGCGGCCGGGCTCCAGACGTTCAGATAAAGACAATCTTCGCTGATCTCGGAAGTGTCGCCCATGGAACGCGCCGTATTCATATTCTGCATACAGGAGTTGCCGAAAGCGACGGTCTGTTTGATGTCCGTCCACGGAGCGACCGGTTGCGGAGATTTCCAGCGCAATTCGCCCACAGGCGGCGCGGCAAAAGGAATGCCTTTGAATATGGAAAAATCGTCGGTGACCGTTCCTTCGACCTGTCCGCCCGTAACACGGGCGGTCGGTATTCCGAAGGTTTCAGGGGCGCCGGGCGAGCACGCCGAAATTGCGGTTAAAAACGCGAATAGAAGCGCGAGGCTCAAAAATTTCTTCATTGTCTTATCTCCCTTACCGGCAACTTCAATTTTGAAGCTGCCTCAAATATGATTCGCGGCGCATTTTTCCAACTCCAGCCGCTAGCCGCTGCGAGAAAAACGCCGTACGACAATAAACCATTCCGCGGCATCGGCGCAACGAAAAAATACGCGGACGGCATCCGCGAAGGGAAGTAGCTGATTGTCATAAAGCGGATACGCTATAAAATTATGGGAACCTCTAAAAACCCCAAACTCTACGTTACGCGGCCGATCCAAAATGTCTCATTTACGTAAATGTAAACTCCGCTTTTGTCCCGGCCGCAAGCCTTGATTTTGGAGTTTTTAGAAGTTCCCATATGTTCATTTTCTGATGAAACATTTTTGTTGCAAACAATTTTGTTTCATTTATTTTTATTCTGTGACAGTATTCACGCTTATGGATACTCCTTTTGTTTATGGCAAAGTAGCCCGCAGCGAAAATTTCACCGACCGTGAAAAAGAAACAGCTTTGCTGGTCGGCAATTTCAATTCATTGGTCAATACCATCATCATATCGCCTCGCCGCTGGGGTAAAAGCTCTCTTGTGGAAAAAGCGGCGGAGATCGCGGCGTCAGGAAACGACAGGCTCCGTATCTGCAAAATTGATTTGTTTAATGTCCGCAACGAGGAGCATTTCTATGAACTGTTGGCTCACAGCGTACTGAAAGCCGCCTCTTCGCGGTGGGAAGAGTCCGTGGCGGCGGCAAAAAAATTCTTTACGCGGCTTGTGCCAAAGATCGTGCTGACCGGTGACGGACAGAGCGAAATATCGCTCGATTTCGACTGGAAAGAACTCAAAAACAATCCTGACGAAGCGCTCGATCTTGCGGAGAAACTGGCCGCTGAAAAAGATATCCGCATCGTGGTATGCGTCGATGAGTTCCAGAATATTGCCGGGTTTGGCGACCCGATCTATTTCCAGAAAAAATTACGCTCTCACTGGCAGAGGCATCAGC
>JAIRVC010000083.1 GCA_031254095.1 Acidobacteriota bacterium | reverse complement strand
AGTACATCCACCCCCCTGCCCTCGACCTGTTCCATACGTTTTTTTGCGATCTTTTCGCCGAGCGCCGGATCAAGCAGGCGAATCGCGCCGCTTTCGCCCGCGCTCGCCGCCTCGCCCTTTGTCCAGAATAATTCCTTGTACATGACGCCCGGTATGCTCCTGATCACTTCACGCGGCGCATCGTATTCCTGCAAAAACCGCCCGCCCTGGTCGCTGTCGTGATAAGAGACAGTCGCCGCGCCGGCGACCCCAGCCGATTCAAGGGCCAATTCCCCGCTCGGCGGGACAGAAGTCGGAGGCGGAGGGACGGTTCCTTTTGTCCTGTCCTGCCGCCCGTTGTCCTGCCGAAGCGCCAATTTCCCACTCCGACTCAGCTCCAACGCGAAGGCAGAGAACCCAAAGACGGGAATCCCGTCTGCGTTTTCCTCTTTCGCAGCCTCAGTGCGCGCGGCCGAACATAGTCCCTTTGCGTCAAGTCCGCAGACGCCGCCCGAAAAAACGCGCAAATCGTCCGGCGACAGACATACCACAGCGCCCGGATTCAAGGATGCGATTTTCCGGGCCTCGTCATCCAAAAGGTTCTGCGCCATATCCGGCAACCCCACCAAGTACGCTTCCATACCCGTGCCACTTTCAAAGGATAGAATGGTATAGCTCACGCCTGCTTTCTCAAAAACAGAAGCCGCCGCGTCCGCAATCTCTTGCGCCTCATTCCGGACAAAAGAGCCCGCATACAGCAGCACGTCCGCGCCGGGCTTGTCAGCCTTGCCGCTGTACCTCGCATTACCTGCAAGCTGTTTCGGGTTCTCATAAAACCCGCCATGGCCCTCAACCAGCGCTCTGAGACGCTTAGCTTTTTCCGGCAGATCGTCAGGTGCAACGCCGGCGCGCGCCATCATGATTGCGTCAGGATGCTCATATGTCGATACGCAGTTGTTCCGGCAATGCCCGCAGTAAGAGCAGGAGAAAAAAATCTCCGCGGCGCGTTTTCTGTTCTCCGGCGTGTCCTCCAGCGCCTCACTGCCCATACAGTCGATCATCAGCGCATGGCCGCGCGGCGTATTCGTCTCCGCATATGTGATATTGCCGACTGTACAAAGATGCCTGCACATCAAGCAAAACCGGCAAGCTTTTATTATCTTCTCAAATTCATTCCTGTCCATAGCCTGCCTCCTATCTCAGCGCACCGGGCCCAAAGCCCATCTTACCCGGGTTCAGAATACCGTTCGGGTCAACCACACCCTTAAGCTGCTTTAAAAACTCAAAACCGTCTTCGCCGTATTCCTCCACAACAAAACGCCCGAGTTTAAGGCCTATGCCGTGGTGTTCGTTGATGACGCCGCCGTTTGCAAGTGAAGTCCGGACGCTCAGGTTCCATATTTCGTTGTGCAAACGTATCGCTTCTTGCGGGTCTTCCGGCGGTTCTTCGATAATAAAACGATCGTACACCATCACGCCCCATTTGTACCAGTGGGAAAAGTGCGCGATATAGCGAATGCCCAGGTCTTTGAAATTCAATTCGATCGCGTCTTTTTTCGCTCTGTAAAGCCTCGCTATATCCTTGTACATACAGACGGTATCCATGGTGCCGTACATCCACGGCAGCCGGAATTCATAAGGCGGATAGTAAAAATGATACCTCGAATTCCACCAGCGTTCGCCTCCTTCGCGCCCGAGATGCTGCCCTCCGAGGTCATCGACAATCCTGTTTGTCAGCTTTTCCTGCACATCTATCATCTCTGAGAACCCGTCGTAGCCTATCACCATATATGACGCGTCGTCATTGTCGAACTTGACGCCGAGTACGTCGCCGACTTTGGTCTTCGTGGAGCCCGGGTCGTAAAGCCTTATCGCATTCATGCCGATACCCTGGGACATCATACGCCTTCCGGCTTCGATACCGTCTTCCAGTGTATTAAAGAGATAAGCGGCGAACCTGCGCTCCTGAGGCATGTCATATATCTGCAGCGTCGCCTTTGTAACTATTGCGAAAGTGCCTTCGCACCCTATGAAAAGCTCGTGAAGCCCCGGGCCGCTGGCATGTTTTGGCACAGGCAGAGTCTTAATAATTTTCCCCGACGGCAAAAGCACCTCCATGGAAAGCACAAAGTCCTCGATCTTACCGTACTTCGTAGACAGAGTACCGCTACCCCTGTGTGCGATAAAACCGCCGACAGACGCACAGTTCGAGCTTGCCGCATAGTGCGGGAACGTAAGCCCCTTTTCATTGAGCGCGAGTTCGAGCAGCGTACAGTTGATCCCCGCTTCCACAGTGACGGTATGCGACACCTCATCTATCTCTATGATCCTGTTCAGGCGCTTCATATCCAGCATGATTCCGCCGTACACGGGCAGTATCCCACCCTGCGACCCGCTGCCGCCGCCCCACGGCGTCACGGGTATCTTTTCCCTGTTTGCGAGCGCCATGACGCGCTTCACCTCGTCTACACTGCCGGGCTGCACTATATAGTCCGGCTTGAGCGGGTCCTTTTTCCGGTCGATCCAAAGGTTGGGTACCCAAAACACATCGCTTGAATACGCAAGCTTATCGGCCTCGCTTGTAAAAACGTGGTTTTCCCCTACTATATCCGTCAGCTCCGAATGAAAGAGATCCCACATATCTGCACGGTTATTCAAAATCACACCTCCTGACTACTTTACCGGGATTCAATATCCCTTTTGGGTCGAGCGCGCTCTTGATGCGCTCCATAATACCGGCTTCCTCGTTCGATACGGACGAATACAGATAATCCAGTTTCGCGTGCCCTATCCCATGCTCGCCGGAAACTTCGCCGCCCATCTCTTTTGCTTTCTCATACATAGCGTCCATACAGCTTTTCAGCCTGCTGCGCCAAGGCCCCTCCTCCATCCCGTCCCGACAGACATAGACATGAAGATTTCCGTCCCCGGCATGGCCAAATGATACAATCCTTACATCCTGCTCCTTCCTGAGTCCCTCAATAAAATATATATAATCCGCCATTCGGCTTCTCGGCACCACGACGTCGCATTCGTCCATTTCGTCCGTAGAAGCCTTGATCGCTTCCAGGAACTCGCCGCGCGGGGCCCATATACTTTCAAGCCGTTCTTCCGTATCCGCAATAAAGACGTCTATCGCCCCGTTTTCAAGACAGATATCAGCGACTCGCTCAAAGACGCCGTCCAGCTCTTCCCTGGAGTTCCCGTCAAAAGAAAAAACCAGATAGGCGGGCGCCGTCTTGTGCGGGAAGGTCTTTCCGAGAAAATCTTCCGCAAGATGCACCACTTCCCGCTGTGCGAATTCGATCGCGGTCGGGATGATTTTTGCCTTAATAATTTTTGGCGCGGTTCCGATGCACGATTCTACGTCCGGGAACGGGACCAGAAGCGCCATCGTATATCCGGGCAGCGGCATCAGCCGTACCAACGCCTCTGTCAGCACGCATAGCGTCCCTTCGCTCCCGGCCAGCAGATCGCGAAGATTGTA
>JAIRVC010000338.1 GCA_031254095.1 Acidobacteriota bacterium | reverse complement strand
TTTTGTCTCGGCCGCAAGCCTTGATTTTGGAGTTTTTAGAGGTTCCCCAATGCTTAAAAGGTGGTGTAAATATGGCCGACAAAATACTAATGCCCAAGCTGGGGCTCACGATGACGACCGGCACGGTTGTAAAATGGCTCAAGGACGAGGGCGACCCGGTAAACGAAAAAGAGCCGGTGCTTGAGATCGAAACTGAAAAGCTTACTTATGCCGTCGAATGTCCATCAAAGGGCGTACTGATCAAAAAACTGGCCGCCGAGGGCGGAAAATATCCGATAGCGTCCGTTCTCGGCTACGTCGGCACGGCGGGCGAGGCTATACCCGATCTCCCCGTTGCCGGCGCGTCCGTCAAAGCCGCGGCTGCGGACAGCCGGACGCCATCGGCGGCTATCCGCGTGCCGGAGCGCGGGAAGCGCGTATTTATCTCGCCGGTCGCGAAAAAACTCGCGGCGAGCGTGGGAATAGACTACAGACAAATAGCCGGAACCGGCCCGAACGGGCGCATTGTCAAGGCGGACGTGGTTCGCTTTAACGACAGCCGCGCCGCGGCACGCGACACGGCCGCATGGGACAGGCCGGAGCGTCGGGATACGGTCGTTCCTTACACGGGCATACGTGAAACTATCGGCGAAAACATGTCGCGCGCGTGGGCGGCGATACCGATGGTGACTCACCACGTGAGCGCCTACGTGGGCGCTATGCTCGAATATCGCGCGATGCTGAACGCCGGCGTCAATGATAAAAGCGAACACGTATCAATTAACGATCTGCTGTTAAAGCTCGTCGCCGCGGCTCTCGCGCGCTTCCCTAAAATGAATTCGTCTCTTACGGACGCGGGAATAGTCATTCACGGGCGCGTGCATCTTGGCATGGCAACGGCGCTTGATAACGGGCTTGTCGTTCCGGTCATCCGCGACGCGGATAGAAAGGGGCTGCTCGCCATAAGCCGCGATGCAAAGGAACTCTCCTCCCGCGCGAAAAGCGGCGGGCTTACCCCGGACGATTTCGCCGACGGCACATTTACCGTCTCAAATCTGGGCGCTTACGGATCGGTGGATTTTTTCACGCCTATTATCAATCCTCCGCAGGCCGGCATACTCGGCATCGGCCGTATCAGGGAAACGCCGGCCGTCGTAAACGGAAATATTGAAGCGCGTCCGATGATCGGGCTGTCGCTGACTTACGATCACAGGATAATCGACGGAGCGGTCGCGGCGGAATTCGTAAAGGTTTTTATGGGGCTTCTGGAAAATCCTGCCCGTTCGGTGCTTTAACGCTCTGTGAGTAAATACAATGCGGTATCTTGAAACCGGTTCGACGGATCCTGAATTTAATCTCGCGCTTGAGCAACATGTGTTTGACGCGCTCTCGCTCGAAGATGAGTTTTTCATGCTGTGGCAAAACAGGGATGCCGTCATAGTAGGACTGCACCAGAATACGGCTGAGGAGATAAATCACGAATACGTGGAACGCCGCGGAATAAAGGTCGTCCGGCGGTGTTCCGGCGGCGGCGCGGTTTTTCACGATCTGTCAGGCATCAACTTCACATTTATCACACGCGCTTCGGGCGGAAAATTCGACATGAGCGATTCCTGCCGCCCTATACTGGACGCGGTTTTATCGCTCGGCGTCAAGGCGGAGTACAGCGGGCGCAACGATATGACGATAGGCGGCAAAAAGTTTTCCGGCGGCGCGAGCTATCTCCGGGACGGCCGGATTCTGCATCACGGCACGCTTTTGTTTGACGCCGATTTTGAGAAAATGACCGCCGCTCTCCGGCCGCCGGAAGACAAGATCGTGTCAAAGGGCGTGAAATCAATCCGGGGGCGCGTGACGAACATACGCGAACATCTAACCAAAGATATGACGGTGGACGAATTTTGGGAGCATTTGCGTAGAAATGTCGCCGGCGATATGCCGGTATACGCGCTTTCGGAACGCGACATTGACGCCGCGAATAAAATACGGAACGAAAGATACGGGACGTGGGAATGGAATTTCGGGCGCTCGCCCGACTACAGCATAAAAAAGCGGCGATATATTCCCGGCTTCGGCGCAATTCGTGTAAGCATGGAGGTGCATGAAGGACATATCGCGGCGTTTAAGACCGACGGGGATTATTTCGGCATAAAGACCTGCGGCGATGTAACCGCCGCGCTGACCGGCGTAAAACTCGGCGCGGACGCGCTGCGCGGGGCGCTGGCCGCCCTGCCTCTCGGAGAATATTACAGCGGCCTCGAAATAGAAGATTTCATACGGATAATTCTGGAATGACAAACCTTTGGAAACGCTGGTTGTAAAGGGAACCTCTAAAAACACCAAAATCAAGGCTTGCGGCCGGGACAAAAGCGGAGTTTACATTTGAGGTAAATGAGTATTTTGGATCGGCCGCGTAACGCAGAGTTTGGGGTTTTTAGAGGTTCCCTAAACTTACCGCTTAAACGAAAATCCTATCGAAAGCATATGCGAGTCAATGCCGGGATTATACGTTGCCGTATTGGCGTTCGAGATGTGGTGGTAACGGTAGCCGAGCGCCAGAGAACGGCGGCCGTGAAAGATTTCAACGCCGCCGCCGAAGCTGAACGTGAAATTATATTGTGAGGAATCTGTAACCGGCGTCTGTTCGGTAAAATAGAGAAAACCTCCGGTGGCGTTTACGAACGGCTGAAGCCTGCGTTGATTACGGAAATTCAGCTGCAAGCCAACAGGTTCGGCGCCTCCGGCGTATACCGTGCGATTGTGGCGAAGCCGCAATGTCTTCTCGCCGCCGTGAACAAGCGCGAACGGAATCAGCGAGATTTTGTATTTCCAGGCGTAATTGTCGTTTTGCCAAAAAACATATCCAAAGTTGAGCGAGGTTTCATAGTACTGCTGGTCGGGAGTAACGCCGATGCCATGGCGGGAATCGGGCGAAAAACCAAATGTCCCGCCGAATTCTTTTTTATAGGAATAATGATCCCCGGCAAACGATGAGGCCGCCGTCAGCGCGACGATGATCAGGAAGGTAAATATTAAACGTTTCATAAAAGGGAACCTCTGAACCTCTCAAAAAACTAATTTTACTACGCAACTCCCCCGAAAAAGGAATTCCTATTGAAAATTGTAAAAATCGGCTATTATTGCGTGAGCCAAAATAAAACAGCCCGCACCGCGGGCGTATAAAGGGGAGCTAAAACAAATATGCCAATGAATATACCGATGCACCGCGTCAAGTACACAAACATTACAAAAGATCAGATCGGACAAAAGCTCAAGGCCGTGGAAGCGGCCGGCCCAACGTCCGTATCTGAATTGTCGGACGTCCTTTCAGGCAAGACTTTCAGGATCGTAACCGACAAGGGACTCACGCTGAATTACGAATTTAGAAGTAAAAACCGTTTGACGCTTTCGGAAAACGGCGGCGCTAAAACTGAGACCGGGTACGGCGCCCTGACCATAAAGCAGGGAGTCGTTTTTTCGCATATGATTCCCGGCGCGCAAAAGGGATACAACGTGTTTGTTGACCTTGAAACGGATATGGTCACTGTGATTGAAGTCTGGTTTTCCGGCGGCATGAAAATAGGAACGACGCAGGCTAAGACCGACCTAATCGTTGAAGACCGAGAGGTGCAGCGCGAAGTGTATTTCGGCTGCCTTGAAGTCGCGGGCAAAAAGCCGCCGGAAACGCGTCATCACCTTACCAACCGACTGGAAAGCAAGGGTCTGCACTGGACGCAGGACAACGGCATCGAAACGCTGGAATTGTATCATTCGGTCGCTTCCGTGAACTTTGTCGAACTGACGCGGCACGCGGATTATCTGAGCTTTTGCAGCCCGGCCGATTACATCGCGCTCGCGCCCAACCTGTTTATCCAGAGCCGGAGCGAATG
>JAIRVC010000299.1 GCA_031254095.1 Acidobacteriota bacterium | reverse complement strand
CGCGTGGGCGGCGGCATATACACCAAAGCCGCCGATGTGGGCTCCGACCTGGTCGGCAAAATAGAAGCGGGTATCCCGGAAGACGACCCGCGCAACCCCGGCGTTATAGCGGATAACGTGGGCGACAACGTGGGCGATATCGCCGGCATGGGCGCGGATATATTTGAATCCTACGTGGGCGCTATTATCGCCACAATAGCTATTGCCGCTACCGCGTCTACGGCCGCCGTTAACATGCTGGGCGGCTCGATGGATTTCGGCAGGGCGCAGTCGCTCCTCCTGGGCGTTCCGCTCTTCCTGTCGGTAATCGGTCTTCTGGCATCCCTTGTAGGCGTATTGTCAATGGGCGTTCTGCGTAAAATAAACCCGCAGACGGCTCTCCGCCTGTCCACATTTGTCGGCGCGATACTGTTCATCGTATTCACATACGGCTTTGTGGTCTGCATCCTAAAACTTTCGTCCGGCATATTCTGGGCGGTGCTCTTCGGAACGCTCTGCGGCGTGGCCATCGGCCTTATTACGGAGTATTACACTTCGTCAAAGCCCATGCTTCGCATTGCTGACGCTTCCAAGACCGGCCCCGCTACCAACATTATCAACGGCATGGCCGTCGGTCTTGAATCGGCGGTGGCGCCCATGCTTGTCATCTGCGTGTCGATCTTCTTCGCCAACTATTTTGCCGGCCTTTACGGTATCGGTATCGCCGCCGTGGGTATGCTGGCAACCGTAGGCATAACCATGACTGTCGACGCTTACGGCCCCATCGCCGATAACGCGGGCGGAATTTCCGAGATGAGCGGCCTCGGGCCTGACGTGCGCAAGATAACCGACAGCCTTGACGCGCTCGGCAATACCACTGCCGCCATGGGCAAGGGTTTCGCCATCGGCTCCGCCGCTCTAACGGCTCTGGCTCTGTTTGCCGCGTACGCTTCCAGCGCGGGAGTAGCGTCCATCGACCTTACCAATCCGATGGTTGTTATCGGCCTGTTCATAGGCGGCTGTTTGCCTTTTATGGTCGCGGCGCTCACCATGACGTCCGTAGGCAAAGCCGCGGGTAAGATGGTTGACGAGATTCGACGCCAGTTCCGGGAGATCCCCGGCCTGTTGGAGGGAAAGCCCGGCGTGAAGCCTGATTCGCAAACATGCGTGGATATATCCACTAAAGCCGCGCTGCGGGAAATGATACTTCCCGGCGTGCTTGCCGCCGCCGCGCCCGTTGTGGTTGGTTTTGCGCTCGGCAAGGAAGCCCTTGGCGGTATGCTGGGCGGCGCGACCGTCACAGGCGTAATGCTCGCCCTCCTTATGGCGAACGCCGGCGGCGCATGGGACAACGCTAAAAAATCCATCGAAAAAGGCGAAATCCCCGGCGAAAAGAAAGGCTCCGATGCGCATAAAGCGGCTGTCGTGGGCGACACAGTGGGCGACCCGTTTAAAGACACAAGCGGCCCCGCGATGAACATCCTAATAAAACTGATGAGCATCGTAGCGCTGATTATAGCGCCGCTGCTTGCCCGATAATAAGGACGGTCGTTATGGAATCGCGATACAAGCATGTGTTCGAGCCTCTGAAAATCCGGAATGTTGTTTTCAAAAACCGCCTGGAGATGGCGCCGCCGTCGCCGAATCTCGCGAGCAGGGACGGCAGGGTCACTCCGGAATTCGTTGATTTTTTCAGGCCGATTGCGCGCGGCGGCGTCGCCGTAATACATGTGGGCAATTCCGTGGTCGATATTCGTGAAGCCTGCGACGAGGAGCGCCAGCTTGATCTCGGCGGCGACGGTTGCATTCTGCCTTTGACGCGCTTTGTCGAAATGTGCCACGGTTACGGCGCGCTCGCCTCGCTTGAAATCAATCATAACGGCAAGGATTCCCAGTTTGAAAAAACCGGGCGGGCGGCGTACAGCGCTTCGTCTTTCATCACGGCAAGCGAATTGCAGCGCGCTCGCCAGACCGGCCGCGACCCGGTTCCCACCATCGAAATGGACGCGGCGAAGATCAGGGATACCGTGGAAAAATACGCGCTGGCGGCCCAACGCTGCAAGCGGGCGGGCTTTAAGATGTGCATGGTTCACGGCGGACACGGAAACCTTATCTCTCAGTTTGTAAGTTCCCTGTATAACAAGCGCTCGGACGAGTACGGCGGTTCGCTTGAAAACCGCGCGCGCTTCGCCATTGAAACGCTCGACCGGATAAGGGAACTCTGCGGCGAAGATTTTGTTATCGAATTTCGTATTTCAGCGGACGAGATACATCCCGTCGGCATGAGGTTTGAAGAGACGCTGAAATTCATCGAACTGATTCAGGACAAAATCGACATCCTGCATGTTTCGGCGGGGCTGCACGGCGATCTGCGGTACATGCGCAACTGGTGGCAGAATTACCTGATGGCGCGGATGTACAACGTCCACTACGCCGCGGATATAAAAAAGGCTTTTCCCGGCCTGCCCGTCTGCGCGGTCGGCTCCATCATGAACATTCAGCAGGCGGAGGAAATCATCGCCGGCGGGAAAGCCGACCTTGTCGCCATGTGCCGCCCGATTCTGGCGGATCCGGAAATGCCGCGTAAATACGCCCTGGGCAGGGAGGACGATCATCGCCCCTGTCTGCGTTGCCAGTATTGCGGGCTGCGCCTGATTATTCCCGCCGTCATCAACTGCGCCGTCAATCCTTTCCTCGGCAATGAAACCGAATTTCCCGAATGCCGCGTCAAAAAGGCGGATATCCGCAAACGGGTCGCGGTCGTCGGCGGAGGTCCCGCCGGAATACAGGCTCTTCTGACGCTTTGCGAGCGCGGGCATGACGTAACCCTCTATGAAAGGACGGACAAACTTGGCGGCCACGCCGCCGCCGGTTCCGCGTTGCCGTTCAAGCAGGACATGCGGGATTATTTGAGCTATCTGCGGCGGCAGGCGGAAAAATCGCCCGCGCGAATCATTTTCAACGTTGAGGCGACGCCGGAACTTCTGCTGCGCGAAGGTTACGACGCTCTTATAATCGCGGTCGGATCAGACCCTGTCTTCCCTGCGGTTCCCGGCATACAAAAGTCTCACGTCCACTGGGCGCCGGAATCGGACAGCGGCGCTGTCGCCGTCGGCGAAAAGACTGTAATCGTCGGCGCGGGCGCGGTTGGAGTTGAAAGCGCGATCGGCCTCCGGCGGGAAGGGAAGGATGTCAGGATCATTGAAATGGCGTTGGATTTTGCGGGCTTGTCCAAATCAGCCGGCGGCGCGGTTGCCATGGAACTGACGACGCTGATTGAGGAGTTGAAAATCCCCGTTGAATTCGGATGCAGGCTTGAGGAAGTGAGGGACGATAAAGTCGTTTGTTTTGACATGACGTCCCGCAGAACAGTCGAATTTCCGGCCGACACGGTGCTGACAGCCGCCGGCATGACTTCGCGGAGCGCGGTTGCGGACTCTTTGCGGCGCTGCGCTCCGGAAACCGAAGTCTTTATCGTGGGCGACGCCGCCGAAGTGGGAACGATTGCGAGCGCGGTTCGTTCAGCTTTCCACGCGGCCGCATACATTTAGGAAATATCGGGCGCGCCGAGTACTTCCGTCAGATTCGACGCGTCAAGCACTGCGTCCGCCCACTTTTCCAGTTGCGCGGACTTTGCTTTGTTCACACGCGCTTCCGCCCATCCGGGCAATTGCCCAAACCGCCGGGTCAGCAATCGTACCAGAAGTTTCGTTTCTCCTTTCCGTTCGCCTTCCTGGATGCCTTCTCTCATGCCTTCCTT
>JAIRVC010000065.1 GCA_031254095.1 Acidobacteriota bacterium | reverse complement strand
CGGTATTTGGCCTTTATAATTTTAAGGAAACACTGATTAATTGCCTGAGAGGGCGAATTGCCAAATTGTTTACGTTGTGCGGTGCTCGTAACCTCAACATATTTCTCTATATGCCTCGGCCCCTCGGCTCCGTGCGCCTCGCACTTCATCCCGCGCAAACAATTAATCAGCGCTTCCCTAATGAAAAAGGGTTTACGCTGCTGGAGTTGATAGTCGTAACGCTTATTATAGCCCTCGTTCTGGGCATAAGTTACCCGTCTATTGAGCGCGGGTCGAATATTTTAAATCTACAGACGGCCAGCCGCGATGTTTTAAATACGTTTCGTTTTGCGCGGGAAAAGGCCGTTTCCGAGCAGGCGACTATGCTGCTGATTATAGATCGCGAGGAGCGCAGGCTTGAACTCGCAAACGTTCTTGGCGAACCGATACGCGCCTACACGCTTCCAAAGGGAATTTATTTTCAGCGCATGATTCGGGCCGGGAACGAGGTCGGGGACAATGCAATGGCCGTCCGTTTTGCGCCGAATGGAAGTCTTGAAAGTGTGGACATTTACATTGCGTCGGACGGGGGATCGAGGCTGCGGATTGTTTCCGACCCTCTCGGCGGCGGCGCGCGCAGGGAGCCTGTCTGGGAGGATTACAGATAATGCGCCCGAAGAGAACCGCCTGGGAAGCCGCCGGATTCACGCTGTTTGAGGTGCTGGTGGCGATAACGATTCTGGCGATAGGCGTAGCGCTTGCCGCTTCGCTCATCGGCAGGTCGATAGGCAATATCAGAAAGATTGAAGCGCGGTCGCGAATTATCGAACACGCCAATTCCGTTATGGAATTGACGCTTCTTGATCAGGAAATTACGGAGCCGACGACTTTCGATGGAGATTTTGCGGATGGCACGCGCTGGACGATGAATATCGAGGAATATACTCCGGATGACGCGGAGCTTTTGGAGCAGGTGGATATGCCGGTGAAACTGCTCGCTTATACGGTGGAGATGTTTCCGCCCGGTTCCGGCGTCGTGGATTTTCGTCTGCGGACGCTGAAACTGGTTCCGGCGCGGTAGCGCTTTAAAGCTAGTGGCTAGTGGCTAGTGGCTAGGGAAATGCGAAAACTTATTTAAAGGCGACAGGATTTTTAAACGCTGATGAGCGCTAATAAACGTGAATGTGATTTAGAATCAGGTTTTACTTTGCTCGAACTGCTGATTGCCGTTACGCTTGTCGCCGTAATGGCGGTCGGCGTCTGGGCCGCGCTTGATCTTTGCGTCAAGGCATGGATGCGCGGCATCGACGCGATTGACAGCAACCAGCGCGAGCGCAGCACCCGGGATCTGGTCAGAAAACAGATTGCCTCCGCGTATCCGCTGGTGCAGTCTTCCACGGCTTCATCCGTTACGCAAGGCGAGGCCGCGGCGAGAACTGCCACTGTCAGGTCGTCTTCCGCGACATTGGCGCCGGTTTTCCTCGGCGGGGAAACCGGTCTGCGTTTTGTCTCGCCGAATTCACTGCTGTCGATGGACTCGGCGGGACTGGTTATGGTTACATACGAGGCCGAGGTGGATTCCGACGGCAATATCGTTCTTATGGAAAGAGAAGCGCCCTATATGGGACAGGGCGCGGATGACGGCGGATTTACAAGTTCAATCCCCGTTTTTTACAATCTGAAAGAATGTATCTTTGAGTATTACTATCCAGGAGACGCGGATAATCCGGCCGAGTGGCTTACCGAGTGGGATGCCGCCAGCCGGCGGCGGTTGCCGGCGGCGGTGCGTATTTCAATGCTTTTTCGGGACGCGGATAAAGATTCGCCCGGCATACAAATGATCATTCCGCTGCGCGCGCAGTATAATTATCTTCAGGTGCAGCCGCAGCAGCAGCAACGCGTCCAGCGTGGGCAACCGCAGCAGCGCGGTCAGCCTGGACAACAGCAGGGTGGTCAGCCCGGGCAGGAGCAGCGCGGTCAGTCTCCGCGTCCTAAGGGAAGCGCAAATTAAAGAGGAATAGTTTGATGACGGCTTTTCCAAAAAAGCCCGGAAACATGGATCGGCCTCCAATGCGTGGGGACGAGGGCATAATTTTAATCGTGGTGTTGTGGGTTATGACCGCGCTTGCGGTGCTGACGCTGAGTTTTTCGAGGGAAAGCCGTATTGAGGTTTTGACCGCCGGCAACGCCCGGTCTATGGAAAAAGCTTACTATATCGCCCGGGCCGGGATGGAAAGCACGATTTACCAAATTATAAAAAAGCGCATGACGCCTGTTGCGCAAACCGCGTTCGGCGCCGAGCCGGATCAGATCGACCTCGGGAAAGTGACCGGCAGTTTCGGCGGCGGCTTCTGGAAGGTGAATGTGCAGGACGAATCCGGGAAAATCAACATCAATACCGTATCCGAACAACAGCTTGGCGCGCTGATAAGGGCGGCCGGCATTGAAGAGCCGGACGCCTTAATACTGACGGATTCCATCCTGGACTGGCGCGATACCGACGACAACGCCAGGGACAACGGCGCGGAAAATGAGTATTATCAATCGCTTGATCCGCCGTATACGGCAAAGAACAACCGGTTCGACGCGGTAGAAGAGCTTCTTCTGGTAAGGGGCATGACGCGCGATTATTTTTACGGCAAACCGGAACGGTTACAGGATGGAACCGTAGAATATAAATATGGCCTTTCCCGGTTTTTTACCGTATATACTACGCGGGATCAGATTAACGTCAACAGCGCCGCGGTGCCGACGCTGCTTTCAATACCGGGAATGCCGCCCGAAGCGGCCCGGATGATTTATGAAAGACGTCAGGTTCAGCCGTTCGCGGCGATAGCGGATATTAACCGCGAGATACCGTTTCAGCTCCCCGCCGGGGTTATTACCCGGCTTACAACGGCTCAAACGGGCATTCTTACCCTGACCGCTGAGGCCAATGAAGAAGGAGCGCGGGTGAGGCGCGTTATTCGCGCCGTCGTCAGCATTAATACTATCGGCGCGCAAAACCCGTATCAGATATTGTACTGGAATGAAAATATTTCGGATTATGAGAGTGGAACGTAATGATTTACCTTAAAACCGGCGTCGGCATTGAATTCCGGGGAGATGACATCCTCCTTGCCGCGGTGCAGGGCAATTTTTCAAAGGCGGCGTTTACCCGTTTTCTGCGTATTACGGATTATCAGCGCTTTGCGCGCGCTGATTTGCACGGCGCGATCGACCGCTTTTTCCGCGACAACGGTTTCGGCAGGGAATCCGTCGTGCTTGGCGTTTCGCGCAAAGATTGCGTGATCCGTCATCTTGATCTGCCGCTGGAAGCAAGGGACAACCTTAAAGAAATCGTTCGCTATCAGGTTCAGGCATTTGAGCCGACCGAGGAAGACGGGTTCTATTACGATTACACGCTGCTTGAGGGCGCTCCGGGACAGAAGCGCCTGACCGTCCTTTTGGCAATGGTGCGCAAATCCTTTCTTGACAGGCAGCTCGCCATGCTGCGCGAGTTCGGGATACGCCCTCCGATTGTCGTCTTCGGTTCGGCGGGTATTGCCTGCATGTATCTTGCCGCGCGAAAAGACGCCGGGGATAAAACGTTTTTTCTGGCCGACGCCGGTAAATCGGAACT